>NZ_JAQDBC010000007.1:411-103323 GCF_027681725.1 Caecibacter sp. AF58-12pH5A
GCGCAGGCCGACCGGTACGAGCCAGAGGTTGGCTGTGTCGCCGTCGTGGTGAATTCCCAAGCTATCTGTGTAGTCACCGAAGTCGAGGTGTGCGTAGCGGAGTCCTACGTGCGGTGTAAGAGTGCCTTTTCCGGCCTTGTAATTTTGCTCAGCCCGGACGCCGGCACTGAAGGCGTTCGACGATACGGATCCCGTCAGTTCGTTGAGGCTGTTGTATTGGGTAATATCATTCTTGCCGTGGAGCCAGGAGATGTCGCCCAAGTACGTCGTCTTGCCTCTAAGGAGGCGGCCATAGAGGCTCAGTCCGTAGTAGTCAGCGTCATTACTTGTCGCTGCCGTTGCCGTATTGCCGTCTATGGAACCATCAATGTACGTGAATGCGGCACCGGCTACGGCGTTGTGTTTCTTGTAGAAGTCCGAGCCGACGATGACGCCGTTGTACTGTGCGTCATAGGTAGCTCCGCCGAGGCCTGTGAGACCCAGACCACTGATGTCTTCCTTCGCATGGAGGTAGTGTGCCCAAATGTCCGTGTCCTGATCGCTGCGGTCGAGGCCGGCCAGGTGGTTCATCACTGCCGAATCAAAGAGGTTATTAGCTGTATACAGGCCGTGCTGCACGCCTGCAAGTTCTGTCATAGCGGCGGCGCTGTTGATGGCGTTTGCCTGTTGTGCTGTCGTCGGGTTGATCAGGTCGTTAGCAGCGGTGTTAAAGAAGCCGGCTGCCTTGCCGTTCGCGGCTACACCGGCCGTGACGACGGCCGGATCTACGAGGCTGTTGCCATAGACCTGGCTGGCGTCCTGGGCTTCTGCCTTGACGGAGAACTGGCTCGTGCCGTTGCCATCAGCGCCGACGAGCTTGAGGAGCTTGTTGTGGACGAGGACGTTTGACGGCGAGGCTGCACCAGAATCGCTGTACCAAGCGTTGTTGGATTTGACGTCCGTACCACTCAGGATGTTGTACGTCGTGCCACTCGTAGCACCATCAATATAGAGCTTGGCACCGTCATCGATACTGACACTCTGGACGTTGGTCAGGGCTGCGGGCTGGCTGCCGGAGACGGCATTGCCGTTGACCATCATGAGGGAATTGGCACCCATCTTGAAGTTACCAGCTTCAAGACCGCTGTTGGCTGTACCGGCACTGTCGACGACGATACTATTCGTCTTAAGGTCCTGGCTGGTATTGACGTAGAGGGCGGAAAGAATGCCGTCGCTGCCCCAAGAGAGGCCCGTGTCAGCAAAAGCCTTTTCAGCGATGGATGTATCCTTTGCGCCCAAGGTGAGGGTAGAGTTCTGGCCGACAACCAGCTTCGAGTCAGATACGCTGCTAAGAGCGGCTTTAGATCCGTCGCCAATTTCTTGTCCTTCCTGCCATACCGGGTCAAGGATAAAGGTACCACCGTTCATATTGATGCTGTCAGCACTGATTTGAGCTGCTGTCGTATCAGTACCGACATTCAAGACCGCTGTTCCGCTGTCACCTGTTGCTGTAATGTCGCCGCCAACGGCTACGTTACCGGTAATGGTAGACGTGCCAGATGTGTTCAGGTCTTTGGCGACGCTGACCGTACCGGACTGGGCCTGGAGATTCGTGCCGGCAAGGTTGACACTTCCGGCTACATTGGTGGTGCCATTCGTTGTTACTGTACTGCCACTGCCTGTCGTCAGATCGCCGGAAACGGTAGTGATGCCGTTCGTTGTTACGGTACTGCCACTGCCTGTTGGCAGGTCGCCAGAAACGGTGGTCGTACCGTTCGTTGTAACCGTGCTGCCGCTGGTCGTGGAGAGGCTCCCATCAACAGTAGTCGTGCCGTTCGTCGTCAGGGTACCGCCGTCGTTGACGTTGACATCACCTGTGACGTTGACCGTACCGGAAATACTGGACGTGCCGCTCGTCGTGAGACCCTCAGCCAAGGTGACGGAACCCGTCTTAGCCGTGAGCTGCGAGTTTGTCAGGCTGACGTCGCCCGTGACGGTGGTCTGGCCGTTGGTCGTAACCGTACTATCCGTAGCGGCGACTGTAGCGTTGACGTTAAGTGCCTGATTGTCTGTTACGGCGCTGTTGCCGATCGTCAGGGTACTGCCCGAGTTGAGAGCCACATTGGCCTGGGCATTATCGGTTGTTTGAATGACATCGGTTGTCGTGCTGCCGCCGAGAGTGAGGTCCTGGCCGTTGGTGACGGTGACACTCTTAGCATCGCCAAGGGTGAGAGCTGAAACACTGAAGCCTTCGGCTACGCCTGTTGTATTGTCGTTTGTAGCAGCTGCATCACCGACGACGAGGTTCGTGTTTCCCGTAGTGACACTAACTGTATCGAGGGACGTATCGCTGCCGATGGCGCTGGCTGTATCGACACTGACCGTGCCTTGGACACTGCCGGAGTCAACGAGGTTCCCCGTCATGACGAGGCCTGTATTGCCGAGGTTGCTCAGGATGCCTTGAATGTTCGTCAAGTATTTGTAGCTGTAGTTATCACCCAGGGACAAGGTGCCGGCTTTGAACACGAGGGAATCCGCTGCGCCCGTCGTAAGTCCATTATCCGCCGGTGTTGTCGTGGCAATCGTGTTGGCGTCTGTAAAGATCTGATTTGCCGTTGTTGCTAACGTAGCCGAGCCGTCGAGAGTTACTTTACCGCCGCCGGTGATGGCGTCGGAGAGCGTCGGTGCTGCGAGTGTACCACCTGTGAGGGTAACACCGCTCGTGTTGTCGACGTTGATCTTGCTCAGGCTCAGATTGCTGCCGCCTAAGGAAACGGCTGCTTTATTGGCTGCCGAAACGGTGCCGCCGATGGTGGCATTCGCTGCCGTAACCGTAGCGGCGTCGGCTTCAAGGTTACCGGAAATAGTCAGGAGGCCTTGGGCATTGAGGGACGCACCGTGGTTGACGGTCACGTTTTGCGCCGTAGTCGTCGTCCCTGCGGCTGTGACTAACGAGCCAATCCCGTTGGGGACGCTACGGGGATTTCCTTCATCAGAAGTTACGGTCAGCGTACCATCGCCGTTATTTGTATGCGGAATATCGCCTACGGTGTATTTGGCATCGAGGTCACTAACGGTAACATTACCCATGTTCAGCGTACCTTGCTGTACGGTATACGTATTGTCGATGAGCAAATCCGGAACCAGGTTTACCGTACCACCATCGATAGTGAAGAGACCGTGATATTTGTTCAGGTTGCTGTTGATCGTCAGTGTACCTGTACCGGTTTTCGTCATGTACGGCGTAGCCAGACTCGCCGTAAAGCCCACCATGGGAACGAAGCTGGAAATGGTGTCTTCATTACTCGTGGCCGGCGTTGTCTTGCCAATAGTCAGGGTTGCGTCATTTTCCACATCAAACGTAGCGGACGTATTCGGATCCATGGCGAGGAAACCACCGCTGGTCGTAGCGATGTGGGCATTACCAATGTCATCGACGCGCTGGTAATTGCCATCGATAGCTTTGACATCATTGCCCGTATAGGCACCGTCTTTTGTGGCGATGAAGGTAACTGTTGTAGGGATCGTATAGGGATATTTTTTACCATCGACGATGGCCGTATTGCCCTTATAGTCCGTATAGACAGCACCGCCGTAAGCAAATCTGCCTTCAGCCGTATTATCCGTAATTGAGACATCTTTAAAGGTAGCATCTGTGCCCTTTAGGAACATGGCGCCACCACCGGCGCGGGCATAATCATAATCTGCAATAACCTTGTTTCCGGAAATCGTCGCGTTATCAAAGGTGATTTTCTGACTCACCGGAGCCAGCTGTTCGGCACTGAAAAATCCTTCGCCATAGAGGCCGCCGCCTAAAGCGGTCCACTGTCCGGTCGTCGGATGCAGCGTATTATCTTTTAATTCGGTAATCGTCAGGTTTTCCGTTAGGAGTTTATTGCCATAAAACGTCGTCGCTTCTGTCGTGTTATCAATTGCAATGGGTTTCGTCGTATCGTATTGATCCGTCACAATCGCCGCCTGCGCCGTTCCGGCCATACCTGCCAACCCTATAGTTCCTGCAACGAGCAGGCTTGTCAGGATTTGCCTTCTCAGGCGTTTTGAATTAGTCGTTCTCATAATCAAGCACTCCTCTCACACTGTAATGTTATGGTTTATATCATTAGTAATATATATTGAAATAATTTAAATTCTTTCTTAACTACATAATAACTCTTATAAATTAGTAATTCAAGTTATAATAAGTTTTATTTTTACTCTACAAATATTTGTTCTTATATAAAATTTATTTTATTACATAATATTCAATAAAACTCCTATTTTATTCCATATAAAGCTATTTTATTTTATAAAAATACGTTAAAAGAACTTATGGAAATTTTTATACCATTAAAGAATTAAAAATACTATAGTTTATTTTATATCAGAAATAAGATTTTAATTACTATAAACGATAAAATATATCATTATAGTAGAAGATAAACAGATGGATAATTTAGTATTATACAAATGGACATAAAACAAAATTATTTGCGCCTTTCTCAATAAAGACAGATGTGAAAAAGGAGCTGTATTGATGAATATGGAGTGTTTGGACATACTGGTTTACGGTTTGAAATGAGCTTCTATCGTCATGTCTTAGCCACGCTACTCCGTTCCGCCTCTATTCCCTGTTGCCCGCAGGAAGTATCTTGCTACTTGGGTGGCCTCTCTCCCTCGCGGCCTCATGTATCTATTCACTTTTAGGGCTACTCCGTTTCGCCTCTATCCCCTGTTGTATAAACAACGGGTACTTTCCCCCCCCAGGGAAAGCTGTGTTAGCTTCACTCTTTTTCCTGCATGTAGTATAATGTTAGGTATCTTAGATTATGAAGGAGAATATACCTTGAAGACCCTTCTGACCACCTTAAATGCCAAATATGTCCAGTCGTCTCTGGCTCTGCGTTGTTTGCGTACGAGTTGTGAAAAGCTGGGCTACAATGGCGTCGTTACGGCAGAATATACGATTAATCACAATGCCTACGATATTCTGCGCCATATTTATGCTTTTCACGCCGACGTGATTGGCTTTTCTTGTTACATTTGGAATATCGAAATGACGTGCCGCATCATCACGCTCATCCGTCAGGTTCTGCCTGACGTCGTGATTTTTGTAGGCGGCCCGGAGGTTTCTTATACGGCAGCAGAGACGCTGCGCGATTGTACCGACATCGATTACGTCCTCCAAGGTGAAGGGGAGGAAATGGTGCCGGCTTTTCTGCGTGCCCTGGAAGCAGGTGAGAACGCGACGGCTGTACCGGGCGTTATGGGCCGCGTAGACGGGAAAATTACAGGGGTTCCCTGGTTCCGCGAGGTGGCTGATTTGGATACGCTGCCCTTTCCCTATGCCGGTGAAGATTTGTCAGCCTTGGAGCATCACATTATTTACTACGAAAGCTCCCGGGGCTGTCCCTTCCACTGCCAGTATTGCCTTTCCGGCAATGATGATGCCGTACGTTTCCGCTCGGTCCCCTTGGTCATTAGCGAGCTCGAGCAGTTTGTCGCTGCCGGTGTCCATCAGGTAAAATTCGTAGACCGCACGTTCAATTGCAATCCCAGTCATTACCGGCCCCTTCTGGAATACATGATCGGAGTCGAAAAGCCTGTCAATTTCCATTTGGAAATCGAGCCCGGTGTCCTCAGCGATGCCGACCTGGACCTGCTCAGCCAGGCGCCTAAGGGGCGGGTACAGCTGGAAATGGGTATTCAGTCGACGTATGAGCCGACCTTGACGGCGATTCACCGTCATAACGACTGGCCGCGTATTACGGAAATCATGGAACGACTGACTGCTTTGGGGACGATTCATCTTCATCTGGACCTCATCGTCGGCCTGCCTTACGAAGATTACGGCCATTTGCAGCAGTCCTTCAACGACATTTACAGCCTGAAACCGCATAAGCTGCAAATCGGCTTCTTAAAGCTCCTCAAGGGCTCAGGCATTCGCCGTGATTATCTGGCAGAGTACCGCTTTGACCCGTGCGGCCCCTACGAGGTCCTGGCTACGACGTGGCTCCCTTACGAAAAGGTACAGTTCCTCAAGGTCTTTGAAGACGTCTTTGAACGGACGTACAATTCCGGTAAGTTTACGCACGTCCTGGCCTATGTGAGCCGTTTTTACGATGATAACGTCTTTGCCTTTTACGCCGCCATGACCGAAGCCTGGCTGGCCCAGGGGAAGGACCGCATTGCCGTGGCCGACGCGGCGCTGTGCGAATTTCTCTGGCACTTCCTCACGACCTGTACACGCCTCGATGAAGGTACGTTGGCCGTAGCGAAGGAACTCTTGGCTCTCGATATGCTGACGGTCTTTTCCTTCCGTTTGCAGCCGTCTTTCCTCGGCTGGAGCGAAGCGCCACGGTCGGAAACGGACAGCCTCTTCCGGGACGAAAAACGGATGCAGGCGTACCTTGCGGACTATCATTTTACCAATTGGCGGGATCTGAAAATGCGCTACCGCATTTGGCCCGTCAGTGCTGCCGCGAAGGCTGAGCTCATCAGTACGGCAGCTGTACCGGAAGGTCCGGCGTGGCTCCTGGCAGAAAAGAAAAAAGACGGCGTCACGTGGCAGGTTATTCCGCGTACACCGGCTGTGGATTAAGAAAGGACATTCATGGAACGATATAACGTATATTCTACCTTTTTAAAGGAAACGTACGGAGAAAAAGTATATAAGCTCCTTATCAGTATTCCCGATACGTGCCCGAACCGCGACGGCACACTGGGGGTGCGGGGCTGTGTGTTTTGTGGCTCCATTGGCGCAGGCTACGAAAACCTGCCAGCGTCTATGACCATTGAAAAGCAGATCGAAGCCAACATTGCCCACATTGGGCCCAAATACAAGGCAAAGAAATTCATTGCCTATTTCCAGAATTTTACCTATACGTACTTGCCGCCGGACCGCTTCCGCCAGTACCTCATCGAAGCGTGCCGGCCGGGCATCGTCGCCTTGGCTATTGCCACGCGGCCGGATTGCCTGAATGAAACGTATCTCGACATTATGGCTGACGTAAAGAAAAGGTATGGTGTAGATATTCTCGTCGAGCTGGGCCTGCAGACGGCGAATTACAAAACCTTACAGAAAATTAACCGCGGTCATACACTGGCCGAGTATATTGAAGCCATGGTTATGCTCAAGGACTATCCCTTCCGCAACTGCACGCATGTCATCATTGGCCTGCCCGGTGACACGGAAGAGGATGTCGTCGAAACGGCCAAGATCATATCGGCATTGCCGTCCCACGAAATCAAGCTGCACGCCTTGTACGTCATTAAGAATACAGTCCTTGCCGACTGGTATCACGACGGTCAGGTCGGGCTGATTTCCGTAGAGGACTACGTGCGCCGCGTCGTGACCTTCCTCGAATACACGCGGCAGGATATCGTTTTTCAGCGCCTCATCGGCCGGGCGCCGCAGGAAGCAACGGAATTTGCCAACTGGGGCATGGGCTGGTGGCGTATTCGCGATATGATCGATGCCGAGCTGGTACAGCGTGACACGTGGCAAGGGAAGAAATGCGATTACCTGCACGGCAAGGCTGTACGCAAATTTATGAGCAATCCGGAAAAGGAGAGATGACGCCAACATATGGAAAAACGACTGACTTTTACAGATAGTATGGAAGCCCGCAATGTGCTGGGAGCAAAAGACGAATTCTTTCGCATTTTGCAGAAGGAGTTTCCCGACTGCCGCATGACAGCCCGCGGCAATGAACTGCTCTTTATCGGTGACGAAGAGGTCATCATGCCGCCCATGAAGGTCGTTGCTATCCTGCGCGAGCTGAACCGGGAAAACACGTACCTGACGACGCAGCACGTCCGCTATTCATCGGATATGATCCGCCAGGGCAGGGAAGAAGAGCTGCGTGATATTTACGCCGATACGGTGAGCATTTCTGCCCGCGGCCGCCTGATCAAACCGAAGACGGCCGGCCAGAAGCGCTACGTCGACTCCATCCGCCGCAACCTCGTCACCTTCGGTATCGGACCGGCCGGGACAGGCAAGACGTATCTCGCCGTCGCCTTGGCGTCGTACTATCTGAAAAACAGGGAAGTCGAACGGATCATTCTCACGCGCCCTGCCGTCGAAGCCGGTGAAAAGCTGGGCTTTTTGCCAGGGGACCTGCAGGAAAAGATCGATCCGTATCTGCGGCCGTTGTATGATGCCTTGGCCGATCTCTTTGGCTATGATCAGTTCCAAAAGCTCATTGCCCGCAACATCATCGAAGTAGCGCCCTTGGCGTACATGCGCGGTCGTACTCTGGAAGAGTCGTTTATCATCCTCGATGAAGCCCAGAATACGACGCGGGAACAGATGAAGATGTTCCTCACGCGTATGGGCAATCACTCGCGCGTCGTCGTCAACGGCGATACAACGCAGATCGACTTGCCGAACCAGCAGCAGTCAGGCCTTACGGAAGCAGAAAAAATACTCAGTCACGTACCGGGCATTGGCGTCATTCATTTTTCAGACGCTGACGTCGTCCGTCACGATATGGTAGGCCGTATTATCCGCGCCTATGCCGATTATTACAAGGAGGAAGACAAATGAAGATCAACATTAACTACCGCGACGAAGCTGACAAACAGGAACAAAATGAAGAAGTCATCGAACGGGTCTGCCAGGAAGCAGCCTTGGTCTATGGCCTCGGTCCTAATGCGGAAATCAGCATTCTCCTCTGTCATAACGAATATATCCACGAACTGAACAAGCAGTACCGCAATATAGACCGGCCGACAGACGTCTTGTCCTTTGCCCTCAACGAAGGGGAAGAAGACGGCTACGATGGCCCTGATACGGCACTTTTGGGAGATATCGTCATTTCTCTTGATAAGGTGCAGGAACAGGCTGACGAATACGGCCACTCCTTTGAACGGGAATTGGCCTATCTGACCATTCACGGTATGCTCCATATTTTGGGCTACGACCATATGGAACCGGATGACAAGACAGAAATGCGCAAGGAAGAAGAATTTATCCTCACGCGGCTGGGCTATGTCCGCCCGGGAGAAGACTTGTGATCGCCGCGGCAGACGCCCAGCGACTCATCAAAGCAGCCAGGGAAACGCAGGCGCAGGCCTACGTGCCCTATTCCCAATTTTCACGCCGGCGCCGCCGTACTCGGTGCTGACGGTACCATCTTACAGGCTGTAACGTAGAAAATGCGTCGTACGGCCTGACTATTTGTGCCAAACGGAATACTATTTTTCACGCCGTCGTCTGTGGCTGCCGTCATTTTGTGGCCCTTGCCATTACCGGCGACAACAAGGACCTGACTGCCCCGTGTGGTGCGTGCCGTCAGGTTATGGCAGAATTCAAGATCCCCGAAGTGATTTTGGCACGGCCTGATGGTTCCTATGAGGTCTATCCATTGCAGAAATTATTACCGTTAGCTTTTGCTGACACTACGATGAAGGAGTAATTATGAGCGAACAGTTTAAATCCGGTTTTGTTGCCGTTGTGGGCCGGCCGAATGTTGGCAAGTCCACATTGATTAACCATATTATTAAGCAGAAGGTGTCCATCGTTTCCGATAAGGCCCAGACGACGCGGAACCGTATCCTCTGCATTCACACAGACGACGAATGCCAGATCGTATTTCTCGATACGCCGGGCATTCACAAGCCTAAGCACAAGCTGGGCGAATTCATGGACGAAGCAGCATACCAGTCTCTGCAGGATATTGACGCCGTTCTCTTCCTCATTTCGGGTAATGAAAAGAAGGGCCCGGGCGACTTCTTCGTCCTCGATAAATTAAAGGGCGTCAAGGTACCGGTCTTCCTGGTCATCAACAAGGTAGACCTCATGAGCCACGAAGAAATCTTCCAAAAGATTACGGAATATAAGGAGCTCTATCCTTTTGCCCAAATCATTCCCATTTCGGCCCTCACCGGAGACAACGTCGACGCTGTCCTGACGGAGCTGAAGAAGTGTCTGCCTGAAGGGCCGAAGTATTTCCCGGACGACATGATTACAGACCAGCCGGAACGGCTCCTGGCCGGGGAAATCGTGCGGGAAAAGCTCTTCCAGTGCATGCGCGAGGAAGTGCCGCATTCCATTGCCGTTTATGTCGATGAAATGAAGGACCGGGGCCACAATAAGGTCTATATCCGCGTAACGGTCTACGTCGAACGGGACTCGCAAAAGCGCATCGTCATTGGCAAAAACGGTACGGTCCTCAAGGAAGTCGGCCGCCTGGCCCGCCAGGAAATCGAAAACGTCCTGGGTTCGTCGGTCTTCCTCGATATTTGGGTCAAAGTGAAGAAGGATTGGCGTAACCAGCCGTCAGCCCTCAGTGAATTCGGCTATAAGAACGAATAGAAGGAGAGATTTATCATAGATATGCAATGGCAAGATTTGGCAGAATACCTGTTGCTCCTCATTCCCTGCATTATCGTCAGCAACCTCTGCGTTATGGGCAAGTTTTCCTTTGTCCAGTTGCGCCGTGAGGCCGTTGAGGAAATGGCGCGCAATGGCGACCGGAAGGCACCGTTTCTGCTGAAATTATACGAAAAACCGGCCCTCTTCTTAGGTACGGCCCAGGTTGGCATGGTCACTGCCGGCATGGCCTCCGGCGCGGTTATCGCCTATGTCTTGTATCATCTGCAGCCCCTCTTGTGGCAGGTTATGCCGGGCTGGGCGGCGATTATCGTCAACATTTGCCTGGTCCTTGCCGTCTGTTTCTGCCTCTGGGTCTTTGGCGAGCTCGTACCGAAGTCCGTAGGCCTCCAGAGCCCGGAAAAAAGTCTCAAACGGGTGAGCCATTTTCTCTATTGGTGCAGCCGTCTCTGTTATGGCTTTATTGCCTGCGGTAACTGGCTCGGCCAGGTCATCCTGCGGCGGCAGAATCTCGATGTGACCAATGAAATCGACATGGTCCACTCGGAAGATGAAATCCGCATGCTCGTTACGGCCAGCCATAAGGAAGGGAAGCTCGATACGGTAGAAAGCGAGCTCATTGACAACGTCTTTGACTTTGCCGACCTCCTGGCCAAGGAAATCATGGTGCCCCGGCAGGATATGGTCTGTCTCTACGTAGAAGAGAACATGAACCAGCATCTGAAGACGCTGCGCCAGTCGCGGCATACGCGCTATCCCCTCTGCCAGGGCGATAAGGATCACATTATTGGCCTCGTGCACATTAAGGATTTCATGGATGCCTACATCCATAAGCGGAGCAACCTGCGCCTTATCAACAGGCCCATCCTCATGGTGCCGGAAATCATGCCGGCAGCCCAGCTCCTGCAGCTCATGCGGCGGCGCCGTACATATTTGGCCATCGTCGTCGATGAATACGGCAGTTCTGTCGGGCTCATCGGCCTGGAAGATATTTTGGAAGAGCTCGTAGGCAATATCCAAAACGAGCATACTGTGGAAAAGGAAGAAATCCAGCCCCTTGAAAACGGGGCCTACGAATTTGCCGGTACGGTCCTCTTGGAAGACGTGCAGGACCTGCTGCACATTCCTGTAGAAGAGGATGTCGATGCCGACACCATCGGCGGCTATGTCTTTTACCTCTTAGGCCATACGCCAGCCGTTCAGGAAGAAACGCGTATCGGCTCGTACCGCTTTCAGGTCATGGAGGTCCAGGGCTTCCGCATTTCCCGCCTGAAGGCGACGCCTATGCCGGAAGAAGCGCCACCAGAAGCAGAGGAAGAAAAACATGGTGAGGACTAACTTTTATGGCCAGAAGACGCACCACTACGACGGCATCATCCTGCGCCTGCGCAAGGGCTATTCCCGCCAGCTCTCCCTGACGATTTTTACGCGCCAGGCCGGGCTCCTGCAATTTCTCGTACCGAAGGGCAAAAAAGGCTATAACCAGGGGTTTGGCAGTCTTGTAGAGCTCTCGGTTGTGACCTTTGAAGGCTACGAACGGCAAGGGAGCCACTTTATTACGGAATACGAAAGCCGTGGCAGCAGCCTCCTGGCCGATCTTTCGTGGGATCGCTACGTCTATACCCAGGTCTTCACGGAAATGGTCCTGGCCTTAGTGCCGCCGGAAGCGCCTGACGATAGCATGTACGACTTGATCTTGCGCTATATCGAGGCTATTGCTGCGCGCAACGTACGCGTGGCGACGATCATTGCCGGCTGGCAGCTTACGGCCTGTGCCGGCTTTCAGCCTGATACGGAAACGGTCCGCGTCTACCGCTATCCTGGCGAAGCACCGGACGGACAGATACGCTATTACTTCAGTGATCACGACGAAGAAAATATGCCGCTTGTACCTGTCGGCGAACCTGTACGCCGCCTTTGGCAGGCTCTCATCACTTATGACTGGCAGCACGCAGCACCTATGCAGCTGCCGCGCAAGGACCTGGCCCTGCTGGAACAATTGCTCTACAGCTACATCGAAGACGTAAGCGGCAAAGACCTGAAATGCCGCAAGGCGTTAATGGAATAGCAACTGGCTACGCAAAGACCCCCATGCTCAGTATGAGCATGGGGGTCTCTTTTATGCGTGCAGCCAACACTGGGACCGGTTCCTTAGCGGAAGCGGGGCAGGTTGTGCATAATGTAGAAGTAACAGCCTGACGTAAAGAGGCAGGCTGCGATCCAGCAGATCGGGCTGGCACAGCAAATGCCAAAATAGCCCCACGACGCTGCCAGGATAAAGGCTGAGGCGGCGCGCAGGACCAGCTCGATAAGGCTGCTTGCCAGGGGGACGATGGAAATGCCCATGCCCTGGACGGCGTTGCGGTAGACGAAAATCTGTCCCAGAAATACGTAGAAGGGTACTGACATGGTCAGGTAGAGCCAGGCTGCATCGAGGAGCTGTTCGTCCTGTTCCGTTGTAAAGATGCCGATAATTTCCCGGCCCTGCGTAAACATGGCTATAGCCGCTAAGGCGCAAAAGGCGAGGGACACGAGGGAGCACTGGCGTACGCCCCGGCGGATGCGGTCAGTCCGGCCGGCACCGTAGTTTTGGGCGGAAAAGACAGCCATGGCAATGCCCAGGGAAATCATGGGCTGCATGGCCAGCTGTTCAATCCGTGTCGCCGAGACGAAGCCGGCAATGGTCTCGGCACCGAAGGTGTTGCACACAGACTGGATGGCAATGATGCCCAGGGAAATGATGAGAAACTGGGCCGCCATGGGCAGGCCGATGCGCAGGTGTTGCCAGGCGAAAGCCGTGTCCCAGTGCCAATCCTGCCGTTTCAGGCGCAGCATGGGAAAGCGCAGGCGCATGTAAATGAGGCAGAGCAGGGCCGATACGGCCTGGGCTGCAACGAGGGCAATGGCCGAGCCCGGCACACCCCAGCCAAAGCGGATGATGAAGACCAGGGCCAGGATGACATTGAGGACCGACGACAGCATGAGAAAATAAAGAGGCGTCCGGCTGTCGCCTAAGGCCCGGCAGGCACAGGACAGGAGATTGTAGAGCATCATAGCAATGAGTCCGTTGGCGACGATCATGACGTAGCTGTACGAATCAGCGTAAAGGTCGGCTGAGATGTTCATGAGTGACAGGAGAAAGGGCATGAAGGCAGCGGCACCAGCCATGAGCAGCAGCGTAATGGCCACGGATAGGATGACGCACATGGCAAAGGAACGGCGCACGCCGTCGTTGTCGCCAGCACCAAAGCGCTGGCCCATGATGACCGTCAGGCCCGAAGCGAGGCCGATAGTAAGGCCCAGGAGGGCCATGAAAAGCGGCGCCGTAGCACCGACGGCCGCCAGGGCGTGGACGCCGATGAAGCGGCCGACGATGATGACGTCGGCAATGTTGTAGAACTGTTGGAAAACGTTGCCAATGAGCAGGGGAACCGTAAAGATAAGAATCAGGCGGATCGGGTTCCCTTCTGTCATATTATGAACCATGAAATGACCCCTTTCGGTGTTATATCGTTAGTGCGGCCTGGAGAGGATAAACTGGGCCAGCTGAATGAAGCCCGGCACGAGAGAATCGATGTCCAGATTCTCTTCGACCGTGTGGGCACGGCGGCCTATGCAGGTGCCGAAGGAAATGGCCGGAATCCCCAGGCTGAGGGGAATATTGGCGTCCGTACTGCCAGCCTGATAGTCTGTGGCAAGGCCGCGGGCTGCCCGAATCTGTTCAAGCCGCTGGCAGAGAGCCGTCGTATCGACGCCACTGCTGCAGGGCCGTTCGCCAATGAGCGTTTCCCTGATTTCAATACCTTCTTTTGCATTTTGCTTCAGGATCTGGTGAAATTCCTTATCCACGGCGTCTAAGGCGTCTTTATCCTCTGAGCGCAGGTCGATGCGGAACATGGCGTGTTCGGCAATGGAATTGACAGTCGTACCGCCTTCGATGGTACCGGCGTTGTACGTCGTCTTGGGATCCTTCGGTACGGACAGGTGGTACAGGTCGTCAATAATGGCTGCGGCGCCGGCGATGGCGCTGGTGTTGCCAAAGCCGCTCCAGCTGTGGCCGCCCTGTGCCGCCACGTTGATTTCGTAGCGGTGTGAGCCTACGGCCTTGTGGATACACGTGTCACTGTTGCAGTCGACGGCGACCATTTCGCTGATTTCGCTGCTGTGGTCGGCCATGAACTGGCGAATGCCGCGCAGGTTGCCTAAGCCTTCTTCGCCTGTATTAAAAAGAAAATAGGCGCCGTCCGGGAGATCTATGTGTTCTTCATAGAGCATGGTAATAAAGCAGAGCAGGCTGGCCACGTTGGCACTGTTGTCGCCACACGACGGGGCAGCAAAGAGGTTACCTTCTATGCGCGGCGTAATTTCCGGGCATTGGAGAAATACCGTGTCGATGTGGGCCCCGTAGAGGGGATGTTTGCCGTTTCCGGTAATTTGGTACGGGCAGACAACGTTGCCCGCCTGGTCGATGTGGGCGTCACTGGCACCGAGATTGTGCAGGTATTCCAGGATAAAAGCAGCCTTTTCCGCTTCTGCGCCGGTCGGCGAAGGCAGGCTCGTAATCTGCGTCAGCATGTCGAGCAGGGCCTGTTCATGGGCCTGCCCATAGGTTTCAAGTTTCTGTATATCGTTTGTAGTCATAGTCGTTCCTCCTCAGGTGCTCGAAAGAGCATGTACTCATTATACTACACACTTTCCGGATGTCTACAGGTGAACAAAACCGGCCTGCACGCTGGTGCAGGCCGGAGCAGCCGGCTTAGAAGGCCGGGATAAGAGAACCTTTGTAGTGTTCTTCAATGTATTTGCGAATCGGTTCGGAATTGTAGATTTCGACGATCTTCTTGTACGTCGGGTTGTCTTTGTCGTCTTCGTGAACGGCAATGATATTGGCGTACGGCGAATCCTTGTCTTCACGGAAGAGGGCGTCCTTGACAGGATCGATGCCGGCTTCAAGAGCATAGTTCGTGTTGACAGCAGCCAAATCCACGTCATCGAGGGAACGGGGAATCTGAGCGGCTTCCAGTTCGCGGAACTGCAGGTGTTTCGGGTTTTCTGCTACGTCTGCCGGAGTCGGATATTTGACGCCGTCTTTGACTTTAATCAGGCCGGCTTTCTGCAGGAGCAGGAGGCCGCGGGCACCGTTGGTCGGGTCGTTCGGAATGGCGACGACAGCGCCGTCTTTCAGTTCGTCAAGGCTCTTAATCTTATGGGAGTAGAGACCGATAGGAGCGACGACGGTCTGGCCGATGGAGACGAGCTTCAGGCCTTTATCCTTGACCATGTTGTCCATGTACGGCTTATGCTGGTACGAGTTCATGTCGATTTCCTTGTTGGACAAGGCTACGTCCGGTGTGACATAGTCAGAGAATTCGACGACTTTGATGAGGATGCCCTGTTTGGCAGCTTCTTTCTTAACCTGTTCCATGACGTCTGCATGGAAGCCCGGTGTTACGCCGACGGTAATTTCTTTGTTGGCGTCCTTAGAGGAAGATGACGAAGCGGAATCACTGGAATTGCCGCAGCCTGCAGCGAAGAGGCAAATAGAGGCGGCCGCTGCGAAAACGAGGGCCTTTTTGAGAGAAATAAACATAGCTGAAAACACTCCTTATATATACTTATTTTTTATTCTTCTTGTGGGAGGCAAAGTCGCCAATGCCCTGGATCAGGTTGACACCGATGACCAGGATGATGATTGTTGCCAGCATGACGTCAGCCTGGAAACGCTGGTAACCGTAGCGGATGGCAATATCCCCAAGACCACCGCCGCCGATGGCACCGGCCATAGCCGACGCACCGATGAGGTTGACGATGAGCACGGTGATATTGTTGATGATCGTCGGCAGCGCTTCCGGCAGGAGTACCTTGCGGATGATCTGCAAGGGCGAGGCGCCCATGGCTTCGGCTGCTTCGACGAGGCCGAAATCGACGTCGCGGATACTCGTTTCTACGAGACGGCTCAGGAAAGGAATGGCGACGATGGTCAGCGGTACGCACGCAGCCGTCGTGCCGATGGATGTGCCGGCAATGAGACGGGTCAGCGGAATGATAGCTACCATGAGGATGATGAACGGAATAGAGCGGATGATATTGACGATGGTGCTGAAAATCTGGTTGATGAACCGGTTTTCCAGTATATGGCCCTTGCCGGTAATAACCAGCGTTACACCGAGGGGAATGCCGATGATGGCAGCAATGATAGTAGAAACAGAGACCATGAAGAGCGTTTCTTCAATGCCCTGTATCATCAGTTTAATGAGTTCTGGGGACATATCCTAATACCTCGCTTTCAATAGGCTGTGTTTTGATGTAGGCAAATGCTTTTGCCTGTGCTTCCATATCGCCCATGATGACGACGATGAGGTAGCCAAAGGGCACATCCTGGATGTAGTCGATATTGCCGTAGAGGACGCTTACGTCAAGATTGAACTTGCGGGCAATGTTGACGACGAGCGGTTCGTTTGTGACCAGGCCCTTGAAGCGGAAACGTACGAGCATATCCCGGTCCGGTGCAGGCTGGTCAGACACGCCGAGCTTGCGGATGCCCTGGGGCAGTTCCATATTGACGACAGATTTGACAAATTCCTTCATCGTTTCCGACGTAGGGCTGGCAAAGATGTCGATAACGCGGCCCTGTTCTTTAATGACGCCGCCTTCAATAACGGCGACGCGGTCGCAAATGGCTTTGATAACGGCCATTTCGTGGGTAATGATGACGATGGTAATGCCCAGACGCTTGTTGATATCCTTCAGGAGTTCCAAAATAGACTGTGTCGTCTGCGGATCCAAGGCCGATGTGGCTTCGTCGCAGAGGAGAATCTTCGGATCGCTGGCCAGGGCGCGGGCAATGCCGACACGCTGTTTCTGACCGCCAGAGAGCTGGGACGGGTAGTTGTACTGCCGGTCTGTCAGGCCGACCAGTTCGAGGAGGGATTCGACCTTGCTGGCAATGACTTCCTTGGAAGCGCCAATCAGTTCCAGCGGGAAGGCAATGTTATCAAAGACTGTACGCGACGAAAGCAGGTTGAAGTGCTGGAAAATCATGCCGATGTTTTTGCGTTCGGCCCGCAGCTGGCTGTCGGACATGGACGTCAGTTCTTTGTCGTCAATGATGACTTTGCCGCTTGTCGGTTTTTCCAGCATGTTGATGCAGCGGACGAGGGTCGATTTGCCGGCGCCGCTCTTGCCGATTATGCCGAAGATTTCGCCGTCGTTGATGGTCAGCGAGATCCCTTTTAGAGCCTGGACGTGTGTTTTGCCGCCGTAGGTCTTGGTAATGTTCTCAAAAGTTATCACAAGATCAACTCCTTACTTAATTTTCCTAGTGATCGTTATTTCATAAAAAAAGCCGTCAACAGATGCTGACGGTAGAATTACTGCGATCATTTCATCTGCCGGATACATTCCGCTGGACTTGGCACCTTCCCACGTAGGGGGTTGCCGCAACGTCATAGGGCCATTCCCTCGATTGCTCTGGATGAATACACTATGGAATTACTGTCCTGTATCATAGCACGGGGACAGGGCCTTGTCAATATCTAAATTGGAATACCGTTCGAGAAAGAAAAAATAATTATAATTTTTTTCCTCGGATTAGCAGGAATTAACAAAGTGATGTGGAATACTATATATATCAGGAGCGAAGTATTCAAATCTTAAGCATGGATGGTTTGAAAAATGAGGCTCCTCGCGAAAGGAAGGGATTTTTTATGGCAACAATCGTTAGAGGTAAGAATCTGGAAATTACACCGGCATTAAAAGATTACGTTTTGAAACATGAAAAAAAGGTAACGAAATACTTCGAAAATGAAGTGAATGTGCAGGCTCTTCTTTCCGTCGAAAAAGATCGTAAAATTGCAGAAATCACGTTGAAGGTAGACGGCGTCGTCCTCCGTGGTGTAGAAGCCAACGATGACATGTATGCCGCTATTGATCTGGTGTACGATAAGATGATCCGCCAGATTCATAAGTATAAAACAAAGATTGCCCGCCGTATGAAGGGCGGCTCCTTCCATGATGCTATGGTCGAAGGACCGGCTGTACCGGAAGAAGATTTTGAAATTGCCCGTGTCAAGAAATTCGCTGCCCGTCCTATGGACGTAGAAGAAGCTATTCTGCAGATGAATCTCGTCGGCCACGATTTCTTTGTTTTCCTCAATTCGGAAACGGAAGCCATTAACGTCGTATACAAACGGAAACACGGCAAATATGGCTTAATCGAACCGGAATATTAATAGTGATCACTTTTTTTCCTGTCATCTCAGGTGCCATACAGAAAGGGTTCAGACTTCGCAGTCTGGACCCTTTTTCTAATGTTCCCTGGCGCGGATTTGCCGGGCCTATATAAAAAACAGCCGTACCAGGACGGGCCTGATACGGCTGTTTTGCAGTTCTATTATTTTTCGTCGTTTCCTTTGAGGAGAGTGATTTTTTGCTTCAAGCTCACGGCCTGGTCAAATTCAGCCTGGATTTCTGCACTGGGCGGTGCATCCAGCTTGCTGACGACGTAAATGGCAATGAGGGAGAAGATAAAGCCCGGCACGATTTCGTAAAGGCCGAACCAGGCAAACTGTTTCCAAATGAGGACCGTCAGGCCACCGACGACAATACCTGCCAGGGCACCGTTTTTGGTCATCCGTTTCCAGAAGAGGGAAAGGAGGATGCACGGACCAAAGGCGGCACCAAAACCAGCCCAGGCGTAGGCAACCATGGTGAGGATGTAGTTGTTCGGGTCGAGGCCGAGGATGATGGCCAGGGCAGCGACGACGAGAACCGTAATGCGGCTCACGAGAATCAGTTCCTTGTCGCTGGCATCCTTGCGGATGAAGGCATTGTAGAAGTCCTTGGAAATGGCCGATGCCGTAACCAGAAGCTGTGACGATGCCGTACTCATAATGGCGGCCAACACGGCAGACCAGATGAGACCAGCTACGAAGGGCGGGAAGAGCTGTTCACTCATGACGAGGAAAACTTTTTCTGCATCGGCCCCTTGGAGCGGAGTATCGAGGACGACCTTACCGACGAGGCCGACGAGAACGGCAGCGGCCAGGGAAATAATAACCCAGGTCATGGCAATGTGTTTGGCTTTATTCAGTTCCTGCGGATCACCAATAGCCATGAAACGCACGAGAATGTGGGGCTGGCCGAAGTAGCCTACGCCCCAGCCAATGGCTGAGATGATGGCAATGACGCCGGTCACGGACGTATCGGGCACGAGCTGCAGGAGCTGCGGCGAATCGGAAGCGACACGGGTCATGACCGCATCGGCACCGCCGAAGGAAAGCATGCCTACGATAGGTACGAGGACGATGGCCAGGAACATCATGCAGCCTTGAATGAAATCGGTCCAGCAGACGGCCATGAAGCCACCCAGGAAGGTATAGATGACGACGACGCCGGCGCCGAGGAGCAGGGCGTAGAAGTAATCCATGCCGAAGACGGTCTGGAAGAGCTTGCCGCCGGCAACGAAGCCCGACGATGTGTAGATGAGAAAGAAGATAAGGATAAAGATGGCCGAAATGAGGCGGATAATATTCTTTTCATCGTGGAAGCGGTTTTTCAGGTAATCCGGCATAGTCAGGCTGTTGTTGGCGACTTCTGTATAATTACGCAGGCGCCGCGAAACAAAGTGCCAGTTCAAGAAGGTCCCCAGACAGAGACCCAAGGCCGTCCAAAAAGCAGATATGCCGATGGAGTAGGCAAAGCCCGGCAGGCCCATGAGCATCCAGCCGCTCATATCGGAGGCTTCGGCACTCATAGACGTAATCCATGGGCCCAAGGTACGGCCGCCGAGGATATAATCGCTCAGCCCTTGCTGGGAACGATAATAATAAGCGCCGATAGCTAGCATCATGAGCAGATACAGGGCGAAGGCGCTCAGTACGACAATATTAGTCTGAAACATGGAAACGACTCCTTTGATAAGAAAATTTACAAGATGTACATTTATTTATTGTACCTTATCTACAGCTATATAGCAACGTTTCTAAAGGAAAGTGGAGAAAAAAAGGATACAATACCTGTGATTTTCGTCACTCGTGACTGGCATTTCCTCAGTCTTCCTTATATAATAGAAATGATACGATTTCTAAACAAAGAAGGAAATAAACTATGAATATACTGACAACAGAGGGCGTGTCCAAAGCGTATGGCCTGCGCGTCCTCTTTTCTGACGTAACGATTTCTCTCGATGCCGGCCAGAAGACGGGCCTCATCGGACTCAATGGCGCCGGCAAGACGACGCTTCTCAAAATCATTGCCGGCGTAGCCGAAGCGGACAGCGGTACTATTTGGCGCAACCCGAAGGCGCGTATTCATTTTCTGCCGCAGGAACCGCAGTTCCAGCCGGGCCAGACGGTGCTTGAAAGCGTCCTTGATGGCGACCTGCCCGTCATGGATGTCATTCGCCGCTATGAAGACGCTGTAGCCCGCGATGATGCCGCTGCCGTCCTCAAACTCACGGAAGAAATGGACGCCAGCCAGGCGTGGGAGCTCGAACAGCAGGCACGGGTCATCCTGCAGGAGCTGGGTATTACGGACTATAGGGCCAAGACGGACACCCTTTCCGGCGGCCAGCGCAAGCGTCTCGGCCTGGCGCGGGCCCTTATCGTGCCGTGCGATCTGTTGATCCTGGACGAACCGACGAACCATTTGGACGACCAGACTATTTTCTGGCTCGAAGAATACCTGCACGATAGCAAGTCGGCTATCCTCCTTAGTACGCACGACCGCTATTTCCTGGACCGAGTGGCCAGCTCCATGATCGAACTCGACCGGGGCCACGTCTATTCCTATACCGGCTCGTACGCTCAATTCCTGGAAATGCGCCAGACACGCATTGAAGGGGAAGAGGCGGCGGCTGCACGCCGGGCCAATCTGATACGCCGGGAAACAGCGTGGATCCGCCGCGGTGCCCAGGCCCGTTCGACGAAACAAAAGGCCCGTATTGAACGGTACGAGGCCCTGTGTGCTATGGAAACGAACAAGCCCTCAGGCAGTGTGGAAATCCTCGATACGTCTGTGCGCCTTGGTAAGACCATCATCGACATGGACGGCGTGGCCTTTGCCTATCCCGGTGGCCAGCCCTTGTTCCACGATGTGACGTATCACGTAGTCAAGCACGACCGCATCGGCATTATCGGCGCCAACGGCGTTGGTAAATCGACACTGCTCAAGGTCATTGCCGGCGATCTGACGCCCAGTGCAGGTCAGCTTGTCGTTGGTCAGACTGTGCGCTTTGGCTTCTTCCGCCAGCAGCTGCCGGAATTTGACGAAGGCCAGCGCGTCATCGATTACGTCCAGGAAGCAGGCCATTACGTGACCAACCTGTACGGCGAAACCATTTCTGCGTCGCGCCTGTTGGAGCAGTTCCTCTTTACGGAAGAAATGCAGTACACGTACATTGCCAAATTAAGCGGTGGTGAACGGCGCCGCCTCTACCTTTTGCGCCTGCTCATGAGCCAGCCTAACGTCCTTCTCTTGGACGAACCGACGAATGATCTCGATATACCGACCCTGACGGTCCTCGAGCAGTACCTTGATACCTATCAGGGCGTGGTCCTCGTCGTTTCCCATGACCGCTATTTCCTCGATCGCGTAGCAGACAAGCTCTTTGTCCTGGAAGCGGGCACGTGGAGCCGTTTTTATGGCGATTACAGCGCTTACCTCGATGAAAAAATCCGGCACCGTACGGATACGGCACCGGAAAAGAAAGAAAAAGCAGCAGCTCCTGCGCCGTTCCAGCAGCCCAAGCCGGCACCCGTAAAAAAGGGGTTGTCGGCCCGGGAAAAGGAAGAGCTGGCTAAGATCACACAGGAACTGCCGCGCTATGAAAGTTTATTGAAGGGTCTGAACGCCGCCGTCGCCGCAGCCGGCAGTGATTACGAAACGGTGGCGCAGCTCATGGAAGAACAGCGTCAGGCCCAGGCCAAGGTGGATGAGCTCACAGAACGGTGGTGCGAGCTCGAAGACCTGTTAGAAGAGTAGGATTATTCCCACTTTTTCGGTGCTACGTGGTACGTCGTCTGGCCTTCGAAGATGACGAAGCCCGGTGCGGCGTGGGCCGGCTTCTTTACGTTGCGTACGAGCGTGCAGTCTACGTCGACCTTGCTGTCGCTGCGGCCTTTGCTGTAGTAGGCAGCCAGCTCGGCGGCGGCTGTGAGCTGCTTGTCCGTCGGTTCGGCGCGGTGGCAGACGAGAATGACATGGGAACCGGGCTTGTCCTTGGCGTGGAACCAGCGGTCGTAGGGATGGGCCTTTTTGAAGGTCAGGAAATCGTTTTGCCGGTTATTGCGGCCGACCCAGATTTCCAGGCCGTCTACGTGGACTGTGAGGATATCCTGGGAAAATTCGCGCCGCATCTTGTCGCGGTTATTAGAACGGATGAGGCCCATTTGCCGCATTTCCGCTTTGATGTCGGCAATTTCTTCCTTCGTGCCCGTATTGTCCAGGGCGTATTCGAGTGAGTAGAGATAGTCCAGGTAACGGGCGTTTTCCTCGTGGAGCTCGCTCGATTTCTGGATACGGTTGCGCATCTTTGTATAGCGCTTGTAATAGCGGTTGGCGTTGTCTGTCATGGAATAGGCAGGTTCCAAGGGAATGGTGATGGCTTCCTGTTGTTCTGACAGGAGATTTTGGACGGTAACGCTCTTTTCATGATCGTGCTTTTCATAGGCGTAGATCATGAGCAGGTCGCCGTAGAGCTTGTACGTGTCCATCTTGTCCGTTTCTTTCATTTCGGCGGCAATGCGCTTGATCTTGCGCTTTTGCTTTTCAATGAGCTTGCCGACCTTTTTTTTCAGCTCTTCCTGTTCGCCGCTCAGGCTGCGGTGGGCCTGCTGGTAGTCACTGAGGTATTCTTCGATGAGGTCGAAGTGACGCCGTGGGCACGTAGCCAGGCTTTGCAGAACCAAAGGGAAGATGACCTCTTTATTATCCTTTTGCGTGTAGACCCAGGCTCCGTGGACGTTTTCGAGCTCTTTGCCGAAGGCGGCAATGGCCTCGGTCCACGCTTTTTTTTGTGTCTCCGTAAGGTCCGCGACGGGCGTCGTTTTCGGTACGTCTGTGCGGCATGAAAGCTCGTTCAGGACGATGGTGCTCATACCGTTGAAGCGCTTGAGCATCCACGCCGAGAGCGTTTCGTCAGACGGCAGGTCGAGCATTTCCTGCAGCTCTGCCGGCGTAAAGGCAAAGGGATCCATGCGCATGAAGTTGGGTGGAAATTCGTACGGTACGTGGGGCGTAATGGTCCGCACGGCTGTCTTGCCCTTGGCCGTCTTGATGAGGGCTTCGATGATCGTGCCGTCTTCTGTAAAGATGACGTTGCTGTACTTGCCCATGAGCTCGACGTGGATTTTGCGCGTCGTCAGGCGTCCCGATACGTCTAGGACGTCGACGTCGATGTCGATGAGGCGGTCTAAGTGCAGCTGGTGGATCGAGGCGATGCGCCCGTTTTCGTAGTATTTGCGCAGGAACATGCAAAGGCCTGTTGGCACGTCAGGCGTGGGCGGCACGCGGTCCGATAAGTACAGGCGCGGCGAATCGTCGAGGGTAATGATCAGGTGGTGAATACCTGACGTATTGAAAATGCGAAAATACAGGGAGCGTGCATCAAGCTGGTAAATCTTTGAGATGGAGCCGCCCTGGATAATAGAAATCAGTTCGTCTGTTATGACATGTAAGGTAATGCCGTCTAAGTTCATTTTTTTCTTGCTCCTATGAAACCAAAGAATCGTATCTTTCTTATTGTAGCACGCCAGGGCCGCCGGTACTAGTAAAAAATGTCCCTGCAAGGATCGTTGCGGAGCTGGGCAATAAAAGAAGGATATATAAATCAAAAAGACGCCACAGCCATGGCCGCAGCGTCCGTAATATGATTCCTTATTTTACCTGATTCTTCAGTGTACCAATGCCGGAAATGCTGATTTCTACAGTGTCGCCGGAATGGATGAAGCGCGGCGGATTGAAGCCTGCGCCTACGCCGGAGGGCGTGCCAGTAGAAATGATATCGCCAGGCTGGAGTGTCGTGCCCTGGGAGAGCGTAGAAATAAGCGTCGGAATAGGGAAGATGAATTCTTCTGTCGACGCATCCTGACGGACTTCGTCGTTGACCTTGGTGACAATCGTAAAGGCATCGGGAGCGGCATCGCGCAAGAGGATGCACGGGCCTAAGGGTGCAAATGTATCGAGGCTCTTGCCGTGGAACCACTGGCCGTGATTGCGCTGCAGGTCCCGGGCCGTGACGTCGTTCATGATAGTAAAGCCATAGACGTAATTCATGGCTTCGCTGACGGGAATGTCGGCGCCTTCTTTACCGATGATGACGGCCAGCTCGCCTTCATAATCGAGTTCCTTCGTGACGTTCTTGTGCGGATCGATGTCGTCGTCCGGACCGATGACGCACGTTGGGGCTTTCGTAAAGAATTGGGGGAACTTGGGCAGTTCCTTGAGCTTTTCTTTATGGAATTCTTCGATGTGTTCCGAGTAATTTTCACCAACACAGAAAATATTTTTGGCGAGCTGACGGATCGGCGACAGGACGTGTACTGTATTGATCGGACGGGCCGGTACGGCGTCGGTTTTTTCGTTCTGTTCCAGGGCGTCGGCTAGGGCCAGGAGTCCTTCGTTTCCCTGACGGATGAATTCTTCCAGCGTTTCCGGCAAGGGCGTAAAGAAAGCTTCTTCTAAGGCAATGGCACTGTAGACGCCTGTTTCGTCTTCATTCAGGACGCCCCACTGGACAAAGCCGAGATCTTCAAAGGTAATTAATTTTTTGATCATCATAATTGGTATTCCTCCAAAGGTGTAAAAAAATGATTATTTTTATTATAGCACACGTGAGAAGAGCCTGCAGGAAACCTTATTTTTTGCATATTTCCAGGAAAAGAACGTTACTCTTCTAGTGCATCAGCGTCTTTTATGGTACAATCGGTAATAGTAAAACGTAAAAATACTAAGATACAGTCAATGTAAGGAGCGATATTTCAATGGAAAATGGGACGACCAAAAATTTTATTGAAAATTTTATTGAAGAAGATTTCAAATCAAATAGATACGGCCAGCGTTTTGTGACGCGTTTTCCGCCGGAACCGAACGGCTACCTGCACATTGGCCATGCTAAGTCTATTTGCCTGAATTTTGGCTTGGCAAAAAAATACGGCGGCGTAACGAATCTTCGTTTTGACGATACGAATCCGACGAAGGAAACTGTCGAATACGTGGATAACATTATGAACGATGTCAAATGGCTCGGCTTTACATGGGAAGACCGTCTCCATTTTACATCGGATTACTTTGATACGCTGTATAACTATGCCGTCAAATTGATCAAGCTGGGCAAAGCCTATGTAGACGATCTGACGAAGGAAGAAATGAAGGAATACCGTGGTACCTTCAGCGAACCGGGCAAGGAAAGTCCGTATCGCAACCGCAGTGTCGAAGAAAACCTGCGCCTTTTTGAAGAAATGAAGGCCGGCAAATATGCCGACGGTGAAAAGGTACTGCGCGCCAAGATTGACATGGCCAGCCCGAACATCAACATGCGCGACCCTGTCATTTACCGTATTTTCCATCACGAACATCACCGTACAGGCAATACATGGTGCATTTATCCTATGTACGATTTTGCCCATCCTGTTTCCGATGCCATTGAACGGGTAACGCACTCTATCTGTACCCTCGAATACGAAGACCACCGCCCGCTCTATGACTGGTGCATCCAGGACTGGGACGATCCCGAAGGCCAGCTGCCGCGGCAGATCGAATTTGCCCGCCTCAACGTGACGCACATGATCATGAGCAAGCGTAAGCTGCGCATCCTCGTCGAAAAGGGCATCGTCAGCGGCTGGGATGATCCCCGTATGCCGACCATTGCCGGTATCCGCCGCCGTGGTTATACGCCCGAAGCGATCCGCGATTTCTGTGACCGCATTGGCGTTGCTAAGGCTGACAGCACGGTCGACATTTCCCTCCTCGAATACTGCATCCGCGAAGACTTGAAACTGAAAGCACCGCGCCTGATGACCGTTATTGACCCGGTTAAGGTAGTCATTACGGATTATCCGGAAGATAAGACGGAAGTCCTGACAGCTGAAAATAATCAGGAAAATGAAGCTCTCGGCACGCGTCACATGACCTTTAGCCGTACGCTCTACATTGACCGCAAGGACTTCATGGAAGAACCGGTCAAGAAATTCTTCCGCCTCGCACCGGGCAAGGAAGTACGCCTGAAATATGCCTATATCATTAAGTGCGAAGACGTCGTGAAGGACGCCGACGGCAATATTGTCGAAATCCATTGTACGCATGATCCGGAAAGCCTGAGCGGCAGCGGTGCTAACGCCAACCGTAAGGTAAAGGGCACGCTCCACTGGGTCAACGCAGCCGATGCTGTCGACGTAGAAACACGCGTCTACGACTATCTCCTCAACGGCACTGACGAAGAGGAAGAAGAAGGCACGGCGAGCAAGGATTTCCTCGATCAGATCAACCCGGACAGCCTGACTGTATACCAGAGCAAGGCCGAAGCCGCCTTGGCCGATTACAAAGCAGGCGATCACTTCCAGTTCCTGCGCGAAGGCTATTTCGTTATCGATCAGGATTCAACGCCGGACCACATGGTCGTCAACCGCATTGTAGGCCTGCGCGACACTTGGGCCAAGATGCAGAAAAAGGAAGAAAAGAAATAAGAAGCTTAAAATAAAATTAAAATGAAATTAAAATAGAATGAGAAGCTGAGAACCGACTTTTTCTAAGATTAGAGTTTGCTGAGAAGGTCGGTTCTCTTCTGTCATAGCATTGCACCAACGATGTAGAAACGGTATAATAAAACGGAGTAGGAGGATTGATCATGAAAGCGTCAGGCACACGGGGAGTATTGATCTTAATACTTTTCATCCTGGTCGGCGGCATCATGGGCGGCATGGCAGGAGACCTCTTTACGGGCTCCGGCGTCAGCCTGGGCAATCTCATGCCCCTGCTTACCAGGCAGTTTGAAATCTTTTCTATACAAAACGTAGACCTCAATCTCTATATCATGCAGATCCGTTTTGGCCTTCACTTTGCACCGAATCTGCTGAGCCTCATAGGGATTATCTGTGCGTGCTTTATATTCCGTCGTATTTAGCTGTCCCCAAGGGATAGAGGAGGAACTGTATGCTAATCTTAGCTTCCGCATCACCGCGGCGCAGAGAATTGCTGTCGCAGATCGGAGTTGCCTATATGGTAAGCCCCAGTCATTATGAAGAGCAGGCACCGAAAAAGAAGGATCCGGCCAAATTCGTCCTGGCCCAGGCCGTAGGCAAGGCCCGTGACGTAGCCGCCCAGTACCCGGGACAATGGGTTCTTGGTGCCGATACGGCCGTCGCTTTGGGCGATGAAATTCTGGGCAAACCGAAGCACGAAAAGGATGCCATCCGCATGCTGCACGAATTGTCGGGACACAAGCATTCTGTCTTTACGGGCATTGCGCTCGTACGGGATAAAAAAACGTACACCAAGGTCGTTGAAACCAAAGTTTGGTTCCGCAAATTAAAAGATGCGGAAATTGAACGATATATCGCAACACAGGAACCCTTTGACAAAGCCGGGAGCTACGGCATTCAAGGCAAAGCCGCTTGTTTTGTAGACAAAATCAACGGTTCCTATTCGAATGTCGTCGGCCTGCCTCTGTCACAGGTGTATACCCTGTTGCAGAAAGCAAAGGTGATTGAATGAGTTGTTTGAAAGAACTATCGGCAGCAGAAATGCCTCGGGAACGGTTTTTGGAGCACGGCCCACGGGCTTTGACAGATCCGGAGCTGTTGGCAATTTTGCTGCGCACAGGCCTGGCGGGCAGCTCCGTCCTCGACGTGGCCCGGGCCCTGCTGCAATCCCTGCCGGGAGAAAATCTGGGCCATTTAGGTGAAACCAGCGTGGCTGACCTGTGCAAAATCAAGGGCATTGGCCGTGATAAGGCTGTAACCCTCTGTGCTGCTGTCGAGCTGGGCCGGCGTATTGCCCGGCACCGTGTGCGCCGGGATAATCCCGATTTCAGTTCGCCCCAGGTCATTGCCGAGTACGTTATGGAAGATATGCGCTTCTTGCCACAGGAACAATTTTCCGCTGCCTATTTGTCGACGAAAAACCAGCTCCTGGCCTTTCAGACCATTACGGTAGGCACAATTAATGCCAGTCTGGCCAAGGCCCGCGATGTGTTCCGTTACGCCCTGCAGTACAACGCCGCGTCGGTCGTGCTGCTGCACAATCATCCCAGCGGTAATCCTGAGCCGAGTCAGGAAGACCTGGACGTGACGCAGTACATGATGGAAGCCGGCGAGATTATGGAAATCCCCATTCTCGACCACATTATCATCGGCGATGGCCACTACGTCAGCCTCTGTGAACGGGGCTACGTGTAGGTCGTTTTCAATTGCATAGTTATATGACACAGCATCCATTGGGGATGCTTTTTTTGTTGTCAAAAATTTCAAAGAAAATTAGTAGATAATAATAATTATCTATTGATAAAATAAAAAAGATATGAGATAATATGGGTAGATAATATATCAATATGTACGGAGAAGGAGGCAATCTTATGAATATCGTTGTTTTGATCAAACAAGTACCAGCGGTTTCCAGCATAGATATAGACTCGAAGAATAATAACCTCGTGCGTGTTGGCGCACCGTCTATGCTCAACCCGGTCGATCTGAACGCTGTAGAAGCAGCTATTGACATTAAAGAAGCTGCCGGTTCCGGCACGGTTACCCTCATTTCTATGGGGACGGCCATGGCAGCCGATGTGCTGCGCGAAGGCATGGCTCTCGGTGCCGACCACGGCATTCTGCTTTCTGATGAACGCATGGCCGGCTCGGATACGCTGGCTACAGGTAAAATTTTAGCCCGGGCGATCCGGAAGGTAGGCGACGTCGATCTCGTCCTGACGGGCAAACAGTCGTCTGATGGTGATACAGGGCAGATTCCGCCGGCTATTGCCCAGCATTTGGGTGTCAATCTCGTCAGCTATGCTGAATCGGTAACGGTAAAAGACGGCGTTCTCGTTGCTACGCGTAAGAATCACGGCGGTCTCCAGACCGTCGAAGCCCAGCTGCCGGCTGTATGCTCGGTTATGGAAACAGCCAATACGCCGCGTACACCGAATATCCGCAGCAAGATGCATGCCAAACAGGCTGTCTTCGATGTTTGGCGCCTGGAAGACATTGGTCTTGATCCGGCCGAAGCAGGCACTGCCGGTTCGGCAACTAAAGTAACGGAACTCTTTGCACCGGAAAAACATGCTATTGGTACCATGATTACCGGCGCTAACGAAGCAGAAGCCGTACACAATCTCATTGCTGAACTGACAGCTAAAAAAGTATTATAAGGAGGGACGGACCATGGAACTGAAAAATAATATTTGGGTCTTTATCGAACTGGTCGAAGGCAAACCGAGCCAGCTCAGCCTGGAATTACTGGGAAAGGGCCGGCAGCTCGCCGATAGCCGCAATGACAAACTGGTCGCTCTCCTGGCAGGCAAAGGTGCTGCCGACGCAGCGAAGGATGTCATTGGCTATGGCGCAGACGTAGCCTTTATCCTGACTAATCCGGAACTGGATGTATTCGACAGCGTTCTCTATACAGCTGCTGTACGCAGTGTGATCAGCAAATACGAAGCTAATGTACTGCTCATCGGTGCTTCCCACGATGGCCGCGATCTGGGCGGACGTCTGTCGGCAGCCATGAACCTGGGCCTCGTAGCGGATTGCATTGATTGCTCCTATGAAAATGGCGATTCCCTCACATGGGTACGGCCAGCTTATACAGGCAAGGTATTCGTCAAGATCCTGACGACGACACGGCCGCAGCTGGCAACGATTGGCGAACGCATTTTCCGCAACAATATCTTTGATCCGGGCCGGACCGGGGAAGTCATGGAAGAAGCCGTTTCCCTCGACGCACCGGCGCCTACGCTGAAGGTTACGAAATTTGAAGCCTTACCGCCTCTTGATCCCGATGCCGATATTACGACGGCAGACTTTGTCGTCGGTGCCGGCCGCGGTGTTGGCGACGAAGAAGGCCTGGCAAAAGTAAAAGCCTTTGCTGACGCTATTGGCGCACCGCTGGGCGTATCGAAGCCTCTCGTCGATAATGGCTGGGCTCCCTATGACCAGCAGATCGGCGTTACCGGCGCAAGCATCCAGGCCAGCATTTATGTGGCCCTCGGTATTTCCGGTGCCATCCAGCATCGCCTGGGCCTGAAGGATGTAGGCCTCATCATTGCTGTCAATAACGATCCGAACGCACCGATTTTCCGCTTTGCCCACTATGGCATTGTCGGTGACCTCTTTGCCGCCTTGCCGGTTCTGGAAGAAGAACTGAAGAAACTCAAAGTATAACCTTCCTTTTGGTACATATATTGAGAAAGCCCTTGCCCGTATCTCTACTGCGTACGGCAAGGGCTTTTTCCCTGTACATTACAGTATCTTTTTTGATACTATAGCACTATATAGTGCATTCTTCCTTATCCTGCCCCTAGAGAGTAAAATAAAACCGTAAAACCTATATAAGGAGGTGTTTTTTATGAATCACAAGACGGATCTGTTCCATTGCCCCGTTGAGGCTGTGCTTTCCCTCATTTCCGGGAAATACAAGTGCATCATTCTCTGGCACCTCATGGAAGGAACCCAGCGCTACAGCGAGCTGCGGCGCTTTGTGCCTCAGGCAACGCCTAAGATGTTGACGCAGCAGCTGCGCGAGCTGGAAGCCGATGGCATTGTCGTGCGTAAAGTATACCCTGTCGTGCCGCCGAAGACGGAATACAGCCTGACGGACTACGGCCGCACGTTGTCTCCCATTGTGCAGGCCATGTGCGACTGGGGTAAAAAATATATGAGTGATCGTATCGAAAAAGCAGAATAAGAGAGGGGATTTTGGTAGAATGCGTTATATTGCAGCAATTTTGGTAGCTCTGGCAGCATGGCTGCCTTTTACCTTTGGCCAGACGGCCTATGCGACAGCTAAGGGGACGATTCTCGTCGTCGCGTCGAGCCAGAAGGAAATGACCATGGCCAATGGCACGACATCGTCTGTCGGTTTTTTCCTCAATGAGCTGGCCGTACCGGCAGAATACCTTCATGAACGGGGCTATCGGATCGTATTGGCCACACCTGATGGCCAGCGGCCTTATATGGACCAGGGCTCCAATTCGAAGAATTTCTTTGGCGGCGATGATGCGGCCCGGGCTAAGGCGTACGCCTTTACGGAAGACCTGCCCGTCATTTCCTTGCACGAGGCCTTGGCGCATGTAGCCGCGTACGACGCTGTGTTTGTCCCGGGTGGTCATGCCCCTATGACAGATCTTATGCAGGATCCGGAATTAGGGAAGATACTTGCTTACTTCCACGCACAGCAAAAACCGACGGCCTTTATCTGCCACGGTCCGGTAGCGGCGCTCTCTGCTTTGCCTGACGCTGCGGCGTACAGACAGGCCCTCGTCAGCCGCCAGCCTCAGGCCGCCATGGCTGCAGCTAAGGATTGGATTTACAAAGGCTATACGATGACCGTCTTCTCTGATGGGGAAGAATGGCCCGGTGAAGTCAAACACGGTACGGAAATGCCCTTCCATGTGGAACAGGCCTTGCAGATTGCCGGGGCTACGGTTATCGAAGGCCCTCTCTTTCAGAGTCATATCGTCCACGACCGGGAACTGATTACAGGCCAAAACCCGGCGTCTGATCTGGCCCTGGGCAAAGAGCTGGCCGATACATTAGATCAGCAATAGGTACTCTGAAGGGAAGCAGAGCAACAGTATCTATATAGGGAGCAAAAAACGCTATGCCTTTGGCAGATACGCCAGGGTATAGCGTTTTTTTGTGTCAGGAAATGCAAAGAAAATGAGATATAGGGCAAGAAAAAAATAAATTGTAAAATGAAAATAAAGAATAAACTTTTTTTGTTAATTATGAATTTTACTGACGAAATATGTGCATGTATATGCAATGATCCACTTATTGCATACGGGACTGACAAAAAGGCGGGAGGTATGCCGATATAGTTTGTATGGTTTTGGTACATACTAACTAAAACAAATAGGCATAAGAAATGCAACATAGGAATATTAGGCTATATCGTTTTTGAATGATCACGCCTATAGAAAACCCGTGGAGAGTCCGATAAAATATTTTTTGCACCTGGAAAAAGAGAAAAGGCACTGCCTACAAATGTAGACAGTGCCTTTATTGGTGCGAGTGAAGGGACTTGAACCCTTACGTCATAAGACACCAGATCCTAAGTCTGGCGCGTCTGCCATTCCGCCACACTCGCATGACAAAACTAAAATTATTCTATCATGGTTGGCGGTAAGACGCAAGATTATTTTTACTTTATCGTAAGGCCTACAGGGCAGTGGTCACTGCCGATAATATCCGTGTAGATTTCTGCCTTTTCCAGACGGTCGTCCAGGGCTTTTGACGTAATGAAGTAGTCAATACGCCAGCCGGCGTTGTTCTGACGGGCTTTGAAGCGGTAGCTCCACCACGAATAAACGCCCGTTACGTCCGGGTAGAAGTAGCGCCACGTATCGGTGAAACCCGCTGCCAGAAGATCTGTCATCTTTTGCCGTTCTGCATCGGAGAAACCGGCGTTATTGTGGTTCGTTTTTGGGTTCTTGAGGTCGATTTCTTCATGGGCTACGTTCAGGTCGCCGCAGAGAATGACCGGCTTTTTGGCACTCAGGTCCGTCAGGTAGGCGCGGAAATCGTCTTCCCATTGCATGCGGTAGTCCAGGCGGGCGAGCTCGCTCTGGCTGTTTGGCGTGTAGCACGTAACGAAGTACGTGTCGTCAAATTCGAGCGTAATCAGGCGCCCTTCGTGGTCGTGTTCGTCAATGCCCATGCCGTACCGGACGGACAGGGGCTGGACGCGTGTGAAGACGGCTGTACCGCTGTAGCCCTTCTTGTCGGCGTAATTCCAATACTGTTCATAGCCCGGCAGGTCCAGGTCGATCTGGCCTTCCTGGAGCTTCGTTTCCTGCAGGGCGAAGACGTCGGCATCGAGGGCTGCAAAGGTATCCATAAAGCCTTTTTTCATGACAGCCCGCAGGCCGTTGACGTTCCAAGAGATATATTTCATGATGAGCATCCTTTCGTATGGAAAAACTATATAATATTTTGAGATTATTTGCTATAATTAAAGACATACAATATATGGTAGACAATGGAAGTCTGCCTTGTATGAAGTTATTGTATAGAAATTTTAAATAGTTGTCAAAACTAAGGGAACAGGGTGATGTTATGGCAGTGCATGAATTAGCAGGTACCAAGGTGAGAAAAGAAGATTATATTGATTTAGCCGCTATTGCAGACGCGTATCATCGGATTTTTCCGGATGTAACCGATGCAGCACAGCAAGTACGCTTCGGTACGTCGGGCCACCGCGGCCAGGCTGGTAATGGCAGTTTTACAGAAGCACATGTAGCGGCGATTGCCCAGGCTGTTTGCAATTTCCGCAAGGAGTTTGGCGCCACAGGGCCGCTCTTTGTCGGCGAAGATACGCATTATCTTTCGAAGCTGGCCTATGAAACGGTCCTCGAAGTCCTCGCCGCTAACGGCGTGTCGGCCTACGTAGATAGTGAAGACGATTTCGTACCGACACCGTCTGTATCCCGGGCAATCTTGCGCTATAACAGCGGCCGTACGGAAAACCTTGCCGATGGCTTGATCATTACACCGTCCCATAATCCGCCGGAACATGGCGGCATCAAATACAACCCCTTCACAGGCGGCCCAGCCGAATCAGATATTACGAAGGCCATTGAAACAGAAGCCAATCGTCTCCTGGCCGGCAAAAACGAAGAAGTACGGCGTTTGCCCTATGAAGAGGCCAAAAAGAGCCGTTTCGTTACGCCTTATGACTATAAAGGCCTTTATGTAGCGGAATTAGCGTCCATCATTGATATGGATGCCATTCAGGATGCCAACCTGCACATTCTGGTCAACGCCCTGGGCGGTTCCGGCATGAACTATTGGCACCGTATTGCCCAGGCCTATGGGCTGGCTATCGACTTCGTCAACGACCAGTACGATCCGCAGTTTACGTTCATGAATTACGACCACGATGGCAAGGTCCGCATGGACTGCTCGTCTAAATACGTCATGTCTGCTGTTATCAAAGAAGATACGGCGTACGACCTGATTTTGGCCAACGACCCGGACTACGACCGCTTTGGTATCGTTTCCGGCCGGGAAGGCATGATTACGGCCAACGCCTATTTGACCGTTGCCTCTCATTACCTCATGACACACCGTCACTTTGACGGCCTGGGTATTGGCAAAACCGTCGTGACGACGGATCTCCTGGCCCGTTCGGCTAAGCTCCTCGGCGTACCCCTCTATGAAGTGCCTGTCGGCTTTAAATACTTCGGCGGCCTCTATAAGGATGGTAAAATCGCCTTCTCCGGCGAAGAAAGTGCCGGCGGCTCCTTTGTTGCCCGCGACAGAAGCCTTTGGACGACCGATAAGGACGGCATGATCATGTGCCTCTTGGCAGCAGAAATCAAGGCTGTAACCGGCAAATCGCCTATTGAATACTATAATGAATTGTGCGAAAAGCTGGGCCGCCCCTATACTATGCGCAGTGACGCGCCGGCAAATCTCGAAGAAAAGGCCAAAATCAGCAGCCTGACCGAAGCAGACGTAACGGAAAAGACCTTGTGCGGCAGTCCCATTACGGCTGTATTGTCCCGTTCGCCCTATGGTGATATGGCTATTGGCGGCGTCAAAATCTGCACGGAAGACGGCTGGGTAGCAGCCCGCCCGTCCGGTACGGAAGATATGTACAAGCTCTACGCCGAAAGCTTCGTGTCGGAAGAACAGGCGGCACAGCTCCTGGATGAAGGCAAGGCCCTGATCAGCAAGGCTTTGGGAAAATAAGCAAAACAAATGGAACACAGGCCGTGGTACAGCAGTTTTAGAAGGGGCTGCTGTACGCGGCATTTTACAAAAGCATAGAATTTCACCGTATATCTATGGTATAATGTGTAAGAATGAGCAATGAGGGGATATTCTTATATTGTTCCAGAGAAGAGAAAAAGGAGTGGACATTTTTATGAAGGCTGTTATCACTGTAGTAGGGGTAGACCGTACGGGTATTATTGCCGCTGTCAGCAATATTATGGCAGAAAATCAGGTGAATATCCTGACCATTAACCAGGTAATACTCGACAACATTTTTAATATGGCAATGATCGTTGATTTGGAAAATTCCGCCGTCGATCTCAATGGCTTGCAGCAGCTGCTCAAGGAAAAGGGCGATCAGCTGGGTGTAGAAATCCGGGCACAAAACATGGAAATCTTCAATGCAATGCATCGCATCGGCTAGGGGGAAGAAGACATGCTGACTATTCACGACATATTAGAAACGAATCAGATGATTCAAAAGAACAACCTCGATGTCCGTACGATTACGATGGGCATCAGTCTGCTCGACTGCTGCAGCAGTGACGGCAAGACGCTGTGCCGTAATATTTACGACAAGATTACGCGCTATGGCGAACATCTCGTTCAGACTGGCAATGATATTGGCAATGAATTTGGCGTGCCCATTATCAACAAACGCGTTGCCGTTACACCTATTTCGATCGTAGCTGCCTGCAGCGACCTTACGGACTACGTGTCCGTCGCCCAGACACTCGATAAAGCGGCAAAGGAAATCGGTATCGATTTCATCGGCGGTTTTTCGGCTCTCGTCGAACGGGGCTATACAGAAGGGGACCGCAAGCTCCTCGCTTCCATTCCCGAAGCCCTGGCTACGACAGATCTTGTCTGCAGCTCTGTCGCCGTAGGCTCGACCAAAGCCGGTATCAACATGGATGCCGTTGCCGAAATGGGCCGTATTTTTAAAACCCTCGGGGAACTGACGAAAGAACACGATGCCTTAGGCTGCGCCAAGCTCGTCGTCTTCTCGAACCCTGTAGAAGATAATCCCTTTATGGCCGGCGCCTTCCATGGCGTTACCCAGGGTGACAGCTGCGTCAGCGTTGGCGTCAGCGGCCCGGGCGTTGTCAAACGGGCCCTGGAAAGCGTCAAGGGCGAACCCTTCGACGTCGTTGCCGAAACGATTAAGAAAACAGCCTTTAAGATTACGCGCGTAGGCCAGCTCGTGGCCCAGGAAGCTTCGCGCCGCCTGAACGTGCCCTTTGGTATTATCGACCTGTCCCTGGCGCCGACTCCGGCTGTAGGTGACAGCGTTGCGGCTATTTTGGAAGAAATGGGCCTGGAAAGCTGCGGTGCCTGCGGTACGACAGCCGCCCTGGCACTTCTCAACGACGCCGTGAAAAAAGGCGGCCTCATGGCCTCCAGCCGCGTTGGCGGCCTGTCCGGTGCTTTCATCCCTGTGAGCGAAGACAAGGGCATGATCGAAGCCGTAGAACGGGGCAGCCTGAGCCTGGAAAAATTGGAAGCTATGACCTGCGTGTGCTCTGTAGGCCTCGATATGATCGCCGTACCGGGTGATACATCGGCAGCGACCATTTCGGCGATCATTGCCGACGAAGCAGCTATCGGCATGATTAACAACAAGACGACAGCCGTCCGCGTCATTCCCGTACCGGGCAAGACCGTTGGCGACGTCGTAGAATTTGGCGGCCTTTTGGGCCATGCCCCGATCATTGCGGTCAATACCTTCCGCAACGATGAATTTATTGCCCGCGGTGGCCGGATTCCAGCACCCATGCGGAGCCTGACCAACTAAAGCTCGTATGTATCACAGTATAAATGGAAAGTAGGCGTGTGTTGTGCTTGTATACTTTGTGCCCTTCTTTATAGCCTTGATCGTGGCCTATGCCCTGACTCCCAGCGTAAAAAAGCTGGCTATTAAAGTGGGCGCTATTGATAAACCGGATCCCAGAAAGGTCCATACCCATACCATTCCCCGTCTGGGGGGCTTGGCAATTTACTTTGGCTTCATGGCAGGCGTCTTGTATTCCATGCCCTTAAATCACGAAATGCTGGGCCTGCTTTTGGGCTGCTCGGCCATTGTCTGTATCGGGATTTGGGACGATATCTGCAATATTCCGGCGAAGGTCAAACTCGTAGGGCAGATCGTTTCTGCCTGTATTCCCGTGGCCTTTGGGATTCAGATCGAATGGCTGACCAATCCCTTTGGGACACTCATCGTCCTGCCGGAAATCGTAGCCATTCCGGTGACTATTTTCTGGATCATCGGCTTTACCAATACGGTCAACCTGATTGACGGACTCGATGGACTGGCCGCAGGTGTTTCGTTTATTGCGTCTATTTCCATGTTTTTAATGGCCGTCAGCATGAACCAATACCTGCCGGCCATGATCATCATTTCGATGGCTGGTGCCGCCCTGGGCTTCTTGCAGTACAACTTCAACCCTGCCAAGATTTTCATGGGTGACACAGGCAGTATGCTCTTGGGCTACACCATGGCTGTTACGGCCGTGCTGGGCCTGGTCAAGACAGCGGCGACGATCGCCCTCGTCGTACCGGTCATCGCCCTGGGCCTGCCTATTTTAGATACGTTATTTGCCATTGTCCGCCGCAAGATGAGCGGTGTGCCCATTTTTACGCCGGACAAAGGTCATCTGCATCACCGCCTTTTAGCATTGGGCCTGACCCAGAAACAGGCTGTACTGATCATGTACTGCGTCAGCGCTGTCCTGGGCCTCGTTGCGCTCTTCGTAGCCAGTGTAAACTACAAAACGGGCATCCTGACCGTAGCGATTGTTTTGGCAGTGATCATTTATTCCGCAAAACGAATTGGAATACTGCATAAAACGACAAATTCTACTCATAAACAATGAGTAGAATTTGTTCGATTTAAGGAGGATTTAGTATGATAAAGGTAATGACTGTTTTCGGAACCAGACCGGAGGCCATCAAGATGGCGCCGGTGGTACTGGAACTGAAAAAACATCCGGAACAGATCCAGACCGTAGTGGCCGTTACGGCCCAGCATCGCCAGATGCTCGATCAGGTTCTGGAGCTTTTCCAGATTCACCCCGACTATGACTTGAATATTATGAGCCAGAGCCAGACGCTTTACGATATTACGACGCGGGCGCTGCAAGGCCTCAAGACGGTTATGGAACTGGAAAAACCGGATCTCGTCCTCGTGCATGGCGATACGACGACGACCTTTGCCGGTGCGCTGGCTGCATATTACCAGCAAATTCCTGTAGGCCACGTAGAAGCGGGCCTGCGGACCGGGAATATCTATTCTCCTTTCCCAGAAGAAATGAACCGTAAACTGACGGGCGCTATTTCGTCCATCCATTTTTCACCGACGCCGACGGCACAGGGCAATCTCCTGCGCGAAGGTGTAAACCCGGACAACATTTATGTCACAGGCAACACCGTTATTGATGCCCTTATGAAGACCGTTAACGACGATTACGATTTTGCGGCTGAAGGACTGGAAGATGTGGATTTCAAGAACCACCGCATTATCCTTTTGACGACGCACCGCCGGGAAAACCTGGGCGAACCCATGCGCCATATCTACAAGGCGTTGCGCCAGATCGTAGAAGAAATCAAGGATACGGAAGTCGTCTTCCCGGTTCATCGCAATCCTCTCGTACGCAAGGTAGTCGAAGAAGAGCTGGCCGGCGTCGACCGTATCCACCTTATCGACCCCATGGAATACGAACCCTTTGCCAACCTCATGCATCATAGCTGTCTCGTCCTCACCGATTCTGGCGGCATCCAGGAAGAAGCACCGTCCCTGGGCAAGCCCGTCCTGGTCCTGCGCGATACGACAGAACGGCCGGAAGCCGTAGATGCCGGTACGGTACACCTCATCGGCACGGATTATGATAATGTATATAAAGAAACGAAGGAACTCCTGACGAACGAAGGTGCTTACGCTGCCATGAGCAACGCCGTCAATCCCTATGGTGATGGCCAGGCTTCGCGCCGTATCGTCCAGGCCATTTTGTACGCCTTTGCCGGTGCAACGGAAAAACCTGATGAGTTTAACGTTTAAGTGACGACTTTCACAATAATATAAGCTAAGAGGATACATGAAAAATATACATTTTTCCGTTTATTTGCCGATTCCTTAAAGTTTATTGATTTTACGAAAACGTCATGATAAAATAGCAGTGATATGAATAAATGAAAAGCAAGCATGAAAAAAAGTAAAGTTAGTCCACGGATAACTACCTGGCAGCTTCTGATTCATTCATATCTGCAAGGTGGAAATACGAATGAGAAGCCGGGAGACAAAACAGTATGCACAAAAGAAAGGACCACAACAATATGGATATATGGAATATTGCCGTTACGGCAGGTTCCATGGGTATGACACTTTTTGTCAGTATGTGTGTCGGCATCTTTTGTGGCTACTGGATTGATACGCATGCAGGAACCACGCCATGGGGCCTCATTATCGGTGGATTTTTCGGCGCTGCTACAGGCTTTTGGGGCCTTTATAAGAAGGCTCTGCGCTACATGAACGAAGATTCACACCGGCATCACTCCTGAAAGGGAAGGTACGCAGAACCATGGAAGACTTTGTACGTTATGTAAAACGCACGCTGGTGCAGCTGGCGGGCCTGGCCTTTTTCGTCACAGCCTGTTTGGTGCTTGTGGGAAAAGGCCAGTACGTCAGCGGCTGGCTCATTGGCTGCGGACTGAACCTTCTGTATTTTATTATGCTTTGCAGCCGCTCAGTCAAGGCACTCAAGCTCGATCCTGCCCAGGCGGCGGCAGTGATACGGGGCGGTTCGGCTTTGCGCATCTTGATGATCGTCTTAATGTTTATTGTCATTTTGCAATTCCCGGCAATTAATTACTGGGCCGCTCTGGCAGGCATTTTGACGTATCGGGTCCTCATTTACGCACAGGCCTTTTATACCGCTTTATCACACGGAAAAAATAAATAAGGAAAGGAGGCGCTTATCATGGAGTTGCATACGGGTCACCATTTGGTCGTTCAACTATTGGGTATGAACGTCAATATGGATACGCTGTACATGACCTGGCTTACGGCAGCTATAGTTATTATTCTTACAGTTGCTGCGACCAGAGGCCATTCCCTGGTCCCTTCAGGCATCCAAAATGTGATGGAAATGATCATTGAAGCCTTGTTGAAGCAATTTCAAGAAACATTAGGGCCAAAGTGGGGGCAGGTTGTCTCCGTTCTCTTGACCATGTTTCTCTTCATCCTGGTGGGTAATGAATTAGGGCTTTTGCCGAGTCCGCACATTTTGGCATCGCCTACCAATGACCTGAATACGACATTGGCACTGGCCTTGGTATCGACCTTTATGGTCCACTACATTGCCCTGAAAAACATGGGGCTTAAGAAGCATTTAAAGCACTATATGGAACCTTTTGCACCGTTCCTCATCATGAACATCCTGGAAGAGTTCACCAAGCCGTTAACCTTGGCTTTCCGTCTATTTGGCAACATCCTGGCCGGTGAAATTCTGCTGGAAGTACTATACGATCTCGTACCGGCCGGTGTACCGATGATTTGGATTGCTTTTAGTCTTTTCATTGGCTTGATCCAGGCCTTTATCTTCACCATTCTGACAACTTCATACCTGAAAGATTCTATGGGAGAAGAGTAGAAATTCAAAATCACGCACAATCAAGGAGGATTTTAAATTATGGGAACAGAATTTGTATTAGCATTATCCGTAATGGGCGCAGCAATTGGTATCGGTTTGGCAGCTATGGGCGCTGCTATCGGTGACGGCCATGCCGCATCGAAAATGTTGGAAGGTCTTGCCCGTCAGCCGGAAATGGGCGGCAAGCTCCTCGTTAACTTCCTGATTTCCGTAGGCTTGATCGAATCCATGCCTATCATCGCTGCCGTTATTTCGATCGTATTGGTATTTGCTAATCCTTTCAAATAATCGCCAAGTGCATACACTTGCAGGATAAAAGGAGGGAAATGCATTGATCGATCCTAATGGAACACTGCTTTTCCAATTTGTCAACTTCTTCATCCTCGTTGCTATTCTGGCAAAGTTTGCGTACAAACCGATTCTAAAAGTATTGGAAGACCGCAGAAATAAAATTGCCACGGATATCAGCAGCGCTGAAGAAGCCCGTGCTACAGCAGAAAAGCTGAAAGCAGACTATGAAGCACAGCTGCAGAAGGCCCACACGGAAGCACAGGCTATCGTTGATAAAGCGGTAAAACAGGCTGATAAAGAAGCACAGGCACAGCTCGACGCTATCCGCGCACAGATCGCACGGGAAAAAGAAATTGCCCAGGCTGAAATCGTAAACGAACGAGAAGCGGCTATTCGTGAAATGAGAAATGAAGTAGTAACGCTGTCTATGGCTGTGGCAGAAAAACTGCTCCAAAAGAACATGGATACGGATATGAACCAGAAACTGGTGGCCGAATGTCTGAAGAGCTTTGATAAGCAAGCCGCAGCAGGTAAACAGGGATGATTCCTGAAATCGTTTACAGCAAATACAGCCAGGCTATGTTCGACATAGCAAAAGAGCAAGACAAGATAAACGAATTTGGCCAGCAGCTGCGCAGCATCCGGGATACGCTACAGATGAATCCGGATTTATTAAAATTCGTGGAACATCCGCTCATTACACCGGAAGCGAAGAAAGACACGTTAAAACAAATTTTTGCTGATGACGTAACGCCGCTCATTATGCAGTTCCTCTACGTCATGATCGACCGGCGCAGAGATGCAGCGATCGTCGCGGCTATTGACGGGTTTATCGATTTGTCCCGTGCAGCTCAGAATATCGAAGTTGCCAAGATCCGTCTCGTCAAGCCTTTGTCAGCAGAAGAAGAAAAACAACTGGTTGCGTCCCTGGAAAAAATGACGGGCAAGCATATCGACCCGGTCTATACCATCGATCCGCATATTCTCGGCGGTATGGTAGTCCAGATTGGCGACCGACTAATAGACGGCAGTCTGCGCCGGCAGCTGCAGGATATGCAGCACGCGCTGTTACAGTCTGACGTAATGAATGAGGTGACAGACGAACAATGAAAATGAAGCCAGAAGAAATTACGGCCATAATTAAAAAACAAATCGAAGACTACAATGTCGAAATGAACGTCGACGACGTAGGCACCGTCCTGGAAGTCGGGGACGGCATAGCGCATATATACGGTTTGGATAAGGTAATGTCCGGGGAACTCCTGGAATTACCTAATGATGTATACGGCCTCGCCATGAACCTGGAAGAAGATAACGTTGGCGCCGTACTTTTCGGTGATGTCGAATCCATCAAAGAAGGCGACACCGTACGTCGTTCCGGTAAGGTTATGAGCGTACCTGTCGGTGAATCTCTCATCGGCCGTGTCGTAAACCCCTTAGGGGAACCTATTGACGGCAAAGGAACTATTTCTGCCGCCCAGTATAACCGCGTTGAAGTCATTGCCCACGGTATTGCTGACCGCCAGCCGGTTAAAGTACCGCTGCAGACAGGCCTCAAAGCTATTGACTCCATGGTCCCAATCGGCCGTGGCCAGCGTGAATTGATCATCGGTGACTGTGGTACCGGTAAGACGGCTATTGCCATCGATACGATTATTAACCAGAAGGATAGCGGTGTTATTTGCGTCTATGTCGCTATTGGCCAGAAAGCATCAACCATTGCCCGTGTCGTACGGACACTGGAAGAAAACGGTGCTATGGCGTATACCATCGTCGTAGCCGCTACGGCTTCTGACGGCTCGCCGCTCCAGTACCTGGCTCCGTATTCCGGCGTCGCTATGGCTGAATACTTCATGCATAAAGGCAAAGACTGCCTCTGTGTATATGATGATTTGTCCAAACACGCCCAGGCGTACCGTGCCATGTCCCTGTTACTGCGTCGTCCGCCAGGACGTGAAGCCTATCCGGGCGATGTTTTCTACTTACACTCCCGCCTGCTCGAACGTGCAGCGAAGTTGTCCGACGAACTCGGCGGCGGCTCCATTACGGCCTTGCCGATTATCGAAACACTGGCTGGTGACCTTTCGGCATACATTCCGACCAACGTTATTTCCATTACGGACGGCCAGATCTTCCTGGAAACAGAACTCTTCAACTCCGGCGTACGCCCGGCTATCAACGTCGGCCTTTCCGTATCCCGTGTTGGTGGTTCTGCCCAGATTAAGGCCATGAAGAAGATTGCCGGTACACTCCGTCTGAGCCTGGCCCAGTATCGTGAACTGGCAGCCTTTGCCCAGTTCGGTTCGGACCTCAATAAAAACACGAAGGCCCAGATCGATGCCGGTGAACGGACCATGCAGATGCTGATTCAGCCGCAGTACCAGCCAATGGCGGTAGAAGACCAGGTTATTCAGATTTATGCAGCCGTTAAAGGCTATCTCATGCCGATTCAGGTAGAAGATGTTACGGAATTTGAAGACCAGCTGCTGAAATTCATGCATGCTAACTATCCGGAAGTCGGCGCGGACATTAAAGAAAAGAAAGAACTCGGCGCAGATACAGAAGAAACCCTCAAGAAAGCTATTGCTGAATTCACTAAACAGTTTGGTGCAAATCATCAATTAGTCAAAGAGGAGGAATAAGCTATGCCGAGTGCACGCGAAATAAACCGACGGATTAAATCCGTTACGAACACACAGCAGATCACCAAGGCCATGAAGATGGTTTCTTCCGTACGTCTGCGCCGTGCACAGGATCGCGCTTTGGCAACAGCCCCCTATACTGAACAGCTCGAAGGAATGCTGCAGCGTCTGGCTGCGGCAACGCCCGGTGAAAACAATCCCTTGTTCCAGACGAGGGAAGTGAAACGGACGTGCTATATCATCATCGGTGCCGATAAAGGGCTGGCTGGTGCCTTTAGTTCCAATATCAACAAGGCAATGGTCGAAGTGCTGCGGGATAAACCCCGGGCCGTGTCCTACCTTATTGTGACGGGTCGCAAGCCTGTCGAATACCTGAAGCATTTGCGGATTACGCCGGAATACAAACGGACGGGCTTTTCTGATAAGCCTGAATTCACGCATGCCCAGGCTTTGGCACGGGAAGCGACGAATAAATTCCTCGACGGGACCGTCGATGAAGTGTATCTCATTTACACGAAGTTCAAATCGGCCCTTTCGCAGGAAGTAACGCGTACACGGCTTTTGCCCATCGCTCCGGAAAGCGTAGCCGGAGACGGGCCGTCCGAAGAATATCTGTTTGCTCCTGATGCGCAGCAGGTTTTATCGACCTTGCTGCCCCAGTACATCGATATGTCTATCTATAACGGCCTGCTTCAGTCCGCTGCCAGCGAACTGGGCGCGCGTATGACTGCTATGACCTCGGCTACAGATAATGCCAGCGACCTCATCGAAAAACTGACCGTCCATTACAACAAGGTACGTCAGGCCGGCATTACGAACGAACTGACAGAAATCGTCAGTGGCGCCAATGCGCTGCAATAGCAGAGTGTGAAATCTAAATAAGGAGGAGAGCCTCTTCATGAGCAATAAATTTGGGAAAGTAATCCAGGTTATCGGCCCGGTTATCGACGTCCGCTTTTCTACAGAAGAAGATTTGCCAGCTATCTATACGGCTATCCATGTAACAGGCGGCGAAGGAGACCAGGCGATTGATCTGGTAGCAGAAGTAATGCAGCATTTGGGCGACGATGTCGTCCGTTGCGTAGCCATGAGCTCTACGGACGGTCTCGTCCGCGGCATGGCTGCAGAAAATACGGGCAGCCCGATCAAGGTTCCCGTTGGTCCTGGCGTACTGGGACGTATCTTTAACGTTCTCGGCCAGACCGTAGATAAAGTAGATGAAGAAGTAAAGGCTGATGACTATTGGCCGATCCACCGGCCTGTACCGAAGTTTGAAGACCAGGCTACAGGTACGGAAATCCTGGAAACAGGCATCAAAGTTGTTGACCTCATTGCACCGTACTCCAAGGGCGGCAAGGTTGGCCTCTTCGGTGGTGCCGGTGTAGGCAAGACCGTTTTGATCATGGAACTGATTCACAACGTCGCAACAGAACACGGTGGTTACTCCGTATTCACCGGTGTTGGTGAACGTACACGTGAAGGCAATGACCTTTGGAATGAAATGAAGGAATCGGGCGTTATCAACAAGACGGCCCTCGTCTATGGTCAGATGAACGAACCGCCTGGAGTCCGTATGCGTGTCGGCCTGACAGGCCTCACCATGGCTGAATATTTCCGTGATAAAGAACACAAAGACGTACTGCTCTTTATCGATAACATTTTCCGTTTCATCCAGGCCGGTTCTGAAGTATCGGCTCTGCTGGGCCGTATTCCGTCCGCCGTTGGGTATCAGCCGACACTGGCAACAGACGTTGGCGCCCTGCAGGAACGTATTACCTCGACAAAGGACGGCTCCATTACATCTGTACAGGCCGTATACGTACCTGCCGATGACCTGACGGACCCGGCTCCGGCTGCAACCTTTGCCCATTTGGATGCAACGACCGTACTGTCCCGTGAAATCGCCGAATTGGGGATTTATCCTGCCGTGGATCCGCTCGATTCCACGTCCCGTATTCTCGACCCGCACATCATCGGCGAAGATCACTACAAGACAGCCCGTGAAGTACAAGAAATTCTGCAGAAGTATAACGACCTTCAGGATATCATCGCCATCCTCGGTATCGACGAACTGTCTGAAGAAGATAAGCTGACAGTCGCCCGGGCCCGTAAGATCCAGCGTTTCCTGAGCCAGCCTTTTGCTGTTGCTGAACAGTTTACAGGCCAGCCGGGCCGCTATGTGCCCTTGAAGGACACCATTGCCGGCTTTAAGGAAATCCTCTCCGGTAAATGCGATGACATGCCGGAACAGGCCTTCTACATGGTAGGGAACATTGATGAAGCCTTCGAAAAAGCCAAGACTCTGAAAGGGGAATAAGGCATGGCAGAAACAGGCAAAAAACTCCACCTGGAAATCATCACGCCCGATGCATCTGTATTGAGCGAAGATGTGGATTTTGTCCTCGTTCGTGCCCTCGATGGCGATCTGGGCGTCATGCCCAGCCATGCACCGCTCATCGCCTCCCTGCGTATTTGGCCGCTCTATTATGAAATAGATGGCAAGCGGCACTGCGTCAGCGTTGCGCAAGGCTTCATGGAAGTCAACAACAACGTCGTCACGGTCATCACGCCGGCTGCAGAAAAGCCGGAGGATATCGACGTAGAACGGGCCGAACGAGCCCGCAAACGTGCAGAAAAACGCTTGCAGGAACATCAGGCTGGTATCGATGAGGTACGGGCAGAAGCGGCTCTTAAAAGAGCATTGAGCCGTTTAGACGTGGCAAATTACCACGGTGGAAACTAACACATAAATAAAAAGCTGTGGAGACATGAGACACTCATGTTCCCACAGCTTTTTTGCATGCCCAAAAGCTATTTGTCCGCAAGGCTTCCCATTAGATGGGCTGAATAAAATATTTCTAAAAAATATAGCTAATAATTTTAGTGGGACAGTCCTGTGTCTGTTGTATATGATACAATAGATGCAGAGAATAACGGAAGGAGCTTGAAGCTTATGGGGAGCACAGGCACGAAGAAGAGCCGCATGCTGGAAATTTTTTTCCGTGTCATGAAGGGCGAAAATGTATCAGTAAAAAAATTGGCCGATGAATACGGCGTATCATCAAAAAGTATTTCCTGCGACATTGGGGAAATTAAAACATTCTTATACGACCATCGCGATCTCGTAGACAATACGGAATTGAAATACGCTGCGAGCTCGAAATCGTATTATCTGGAATTTGAAAATTTCCTCCTGAGCAAGGAACTCATTGCCGTCATCAAAATGATGATCGGCTGCCGGGCCTTTAGCAAAATGGAACTCTTGGACATTGTGGATAAACTGAAAAACTTCACATCCCGCCACGACAGAACCATGCTCGACCAGATCATTGCCAAGGAAATGTACCACTACAACGAAGTCAACAGCGACTGCAAGAGCGTCATTGATCACATTTGGACCCTGACGCGCTGCATTTACGAACGGATCGAAATAACCCTCACGTACTATAAAGCCTCGCGTGACCTGGTAGAACGGCGCATCATGCCTGTAGCCATCACCTTTTCGGACTACTATTTTTACCTCATTGCCTATCGCTGCGACACCCTGGACTGGGTACCCCTGTACTACCGCGTCGACCGCATTGCCGGCATCGTAGAACACAGGAAACACTTCGTCCTCGATAAGGAACACGACTTTGACGAAGGCGAACTGCGCGAAAAAATCCAGTTCATGTTCTCCGGCAAATACAGAAAAATCAAATTCTCCTACACAGGCAGCTCCGTCCAGGCCATCCTGGACAAAATTCCGACTGCCAAAATCATCGAGAAAAAAGGCGACACAAAGATCATCGAAGCCGAAACCTACGGCATCGGCATCAACATGTTCCTCCTCTCCCAAGGCAGCCACGTAACGGCCCTGGAACCGCCGGAATTTGTCGAAGAAATGAAGGAAGAAATCAAGAAAATGCAGGAACAATACAACGAATCCTGATATATCGACGGGCCTGACTCCTGGCCCGTATAAGGCGTACGCATAAAACGTACGCCTTATTTGCTAATCCTATGACAGTGCGAATATGGATGCGGCATAGGGCAGGATTAGCTACAGCAATAGCTATGCGGGCATCTGAGTTTCTTGCCGTATGCAATTTTTTGGTTTAGAATATCCTTATGAATATAACAATATGGGAAAGGGCTAAACCTGATTATACAAAAAACATAGAATATTATGAAAAAGGGTACAAACTCCATGGCGATGCTGAAAAAGTATGTGCAGAAAGCCTTGAAACAATCTATAAGGCGCAGGGAAAGACAACGGAATGCGAAAAATGGCCCAAGAACTTTAGCTGATAAGCGAGCTGATTGATAAGTCCGTCATATTTTTATTTAGCGTTCACTGGGGCTTTTCTGCGGTAGACAAGTCTTGTCATTACCTTGTATAATAAAACTATTCGAACTAGCGTAATAAGGAATTGATGCTAAATCGTCATGTGACTACTTAGCATCGATAGTGTATAAAATAACATGTTTTGTGCATTTCTGTTTTACAGATAAACCAGGAGGTTCTTTTAAAATTAACATAAGCAGTCTACAAGGTGGCAAATGATAAGCAGCTGTTCGTGTTGAAAAAAGTGTAATCATAAGGAAGTGGTCATATGGCAAGCGAGATTAATGATGAAACAAATGTGAAAGAAATATTTGATCTCTATTCGTATTCCCATGTTTTGAAAAGCGATGATGTATGTGCCAATATTATTCCATCGCCTTTTCCGGGCAGTAGAGAGTTAGGCACTAACGAATGTTGCTTTTACAGAGTCAACAAGATTTCTTATGACGAGGAATATCCCCGCCGGGAAGCTTTTGAAAATGTATTGCTTTCCTTGGATGATGATGCCTTTAACTTTGTCTATATCCTGAACGGAACGCAAAAAGGTATTGAACTCTATGTGGGCGCTGTGCGGAATGCCAATGAAAACAAGCCGGTTCTGGGAACCAAGATGACAGCTGTGCGCTATGGTGAAAATATTGCTGAAGCGTTTAAAGGAAATTTTAACGGCAGTGAGCTTGAACCCGTCAAGGGAGAACGGCTGAAGGACTTAGTTATCAACTCGCCGGCCATGTACAAATATGCCGGCATCATTACGGGTATTCCTTCTATTGATGAGGAAGCAGCCGGCCAAGGTCACGATTTTCAGGGAATCGACCGTCTGATCAACAGCATGCTGGGGCAAGAATGGCGTCTGGTCATCGTCTGTGAACCTGTCACGAAGGAACAGACGACAGAACTGCGGGATGAAGTGTACAGCCTCTACAACCGGTTATCGGCATGGGCAAAGTTTAACGTGCAGAATTCCTTGAACAAAGGGTCTGCGACGACATCGGGCACGAATGACTCGCATTCTACGTCTACTAACTCAGGGGAAAATCTTTCCAATACAGATACGCAAGGCAGGAGCAGCAGTAGTGGCGGCTCTTCTTCCTCTCGTGGGAAAAATAGCAGCAACGCTACGACGACGGGCCATTCCAAAGGTACCAGTGATAGCCAATCTCATGGGACGTCGAAGAGCACTAGCAAGAATGAAGGCTTTTCCCAGGCCGTTTCGGTAGAACGGGCCAATAAATGCGTACAGGAAATGATGAAATACATTGACGATGAACTGTTGCAGCGCATTAAAACGGCTTATAGCAAATGCCTGTATAAATCATCTATTTACTATATGGCAAAAGAGCCTGTCGTAGCAAACCGGCTCAAGGTGGGCATTATTTCCCTCTTTCAGGGAAATAACCCCAGCTACAGCCCGCTACAGGCGAGCCTCATCGATTTAAACGATGCTAACAGCTATCGCATTCTGAACACGTATCAGAACAACAATACCTTTATGCCCGGCACATCGTCTGATAAATACGTCCTTCTCGGCCGGCCTTATGATGTGACACAACAGCTCCTAGGTCTAAATACGTATTTAACACCGCGGGAAATCAGCCTCTTAGCCGGCATGCCACAAAAAGAAGTGCCTGGCTTGGTATTGAAGCGGGCTGTCAACTTTGGCCTCAATGAAAAGGCTGATCTCGAAGACGATGCTGTCGATTTAGGCGTATTGGTACAGCAAGGACGCAAGCTGGACAACATGCGATTTAAACTCAGCCGGAAGAGTCTGAACAAGCATACCTTCATAGCCGGCGTAACGGGGAGCGGAAAGACGACAACGTGCCAAAAATTATTGGCTGGGGCCGATGTGCCCTTCATGGTCATCGAACCGGCCAAGACCGAGTACCGGGCACTCATTCATAATCCCCGCTTCGGTAAGGAGCTTTTGGTCTTTACTTTAGGTAATGAACAGCTGGCGCCGTTCCGCCTCAATCCCTTTGAGCTTGTAGAAGGGGAGCTTATTACGAGCCATGTAGATATGCTGAAGGCCACGTTCACGTCATCCTTCCCGATGGAAGCATCTATGCCGCAGCTCCTGGAAGAAGCTATGTACAAATGCTACGAAGTCATGGGCTGGAACGTTGAGACCAACACGAATGAACTTTTTGCCGACCCCTTCGCACCCGGTGTACACAGTTTTCCTCAGCTTTCGGATTTATTGGCGGCTATGGAAACGGTCGTCGATACGAAGGGCTTTGGCGACCGCCTGGCCGGTGATTATAAGGGCTCTTTGGTCAGCCGCTTGTCCAATCTGACCGTAGGTTCTAAGGGTATGATGCTGGATTGTCCCCGGTCGGTAGATTTTGAGTATTTGGCTACGCACAATGTCGTCCTGGAACTAGAATACGTGCGCTCACCAGAAGAGAAATCACTCATCATGGGCTTTATCCTTAGCCGGATGTCTGAGGTGATCAAGAAATTGCACCGGGCTCAGACAGGATACCGCCACATTACGCTCGTAGAAGAAGCGCATCGCCTGCTTTCTAAGGTCGAATTTGACGATAGCGGCGCTAAGAAGGTAGCCGTCGAAACCTTTACGGACCTCCTGGCAGAAGTGCGGAAGTACGGTGAAGGCTTGATCATTGTAGATCAGATTCCTAATAAGCTCGCATCGGATGTGCTGAAAAACACGAATACGAAGATCATTCACCGCATTTTGGCCCGCGATGACAAGGAAGCAGTAGGCGATACGATGCTCATGAATGATAAACAGAAGGAATATTTGTCTTCTTTGGATATTGGTCATGCTATCGTCTTTACAGAAAATACAGATAATCCGGTTAATATTTATGTTGAGAGAATCAGTGATACAGATGATGCAGATATTCCTGAAAGTGATGTAAAGGAACGCTTTGGCCAGATCAAAGAAAAGCTTGGCGATTGCTATGGCAGCAGCAATTTATCTGTCTTGCTGAAATACCTGAACCATGCAGGCCGGGCGTTAAATGGCAAAATCGGCACGATCGGTAACCGGGAGACCGATATCAAGCGGACCTTGAATGTGTTAAAAACACACTTGAATACCTACGCTGCCCAACACGAGATGGATGTGCAAGAGCTTTTGCAAAATCTGCTGTTGTTACGGGACATTAAAAATGGCCAGCGCTTTAAGCGGATGGATCTGGGGCAATTTGAAATTAGGCAAGAACAGGTAGGCAAACTGTTTCACTACGTACTGCATATAGAGGGGCCATTAACAGGTGATGTTTTGGAAGAATTCCTCAGGGAACAAGGAGAGGAAGCATCTACCATCAGGGCGGGTAATACTTTGACTGTCTAAGATAACATACTTTTTATTTTTAGGAGGTAATGAATTATGAAATTTTTGGGTGCAATTGCCGGGGCAATAGCTGGAGCAATAGGCAGTGTATTGGGCGTAGTGGGCTCTATTGCTGGTACCATTGCCGGTGCTTTACAAGTAGGAAGTGTAGTGTTTTCCGTAGTTGCTAACGCTATCGTTGCCTTATCACACAGCTTGGGCGTAACGAAGGAAGAAAAAGCAGAGGATTTAGGGGATCGCGTAATCCAGGCTGAGGAACAGGGAATTACGAAAGACGATTTTGATACGTACAAAGAATATCTGGATGCCTTAGATGATTTTGAAGTAGACGAAGAAAAATCGAAGGAAATTCCTGTGGAACATAAAATCCTGCGCGGTATGGATGCGTCAGCCCAGGCCTTACAGGAAAAATTCCCTGATAATGATATTGAAGGCTTGCTCACAGCGGCTACGAAAGTCAACAACCAGGCATATTTCACGTCAGAACGTTTCACGGAATTAGCGAAGGCCATTGAAAACAACCCGGATTTAATTGATTCTTTGAGCAAGATTTTGAACGGCAAGGAAATGTCCCAGGCAGAGTACTATGATACGCTGGACCAGATGACGGCTGTTGAAAGAAAACTCCATCCGGAAATGGAAGAGTCAGAAATTAACAAGATGCTGAAAGATTTGGGCTGATTGTACAGTCTGTGGGAGGCGTACGTGTATGAATTTTTTATTTGTTCTGGGCAGGGATACAATCCGGCTCTTTGATGCAGACCGCGATAATGAGCAACTTTTTATTGATGGCGAAGCGGTCCTGCCGTATGAAATCAAGCGTGCCAAAGCTGATATTCACAATATCATTCAGGAACTGGCAGCAGAGTACAATTTAGAACCTGTAAAGCAAGACAAGGATCAGGAACATTACCCGGATATCAGTTTCACCATGCTGGGGTGTGCTGATGCAGCGATTAATGAAATCGTGCAGGCTCTGCTGAAACCGTATATCCGTGCATCCTATGATTTGCCAGCTACTATTAAGGCGGCTATTGCAGGTTTAAGCAAGGAAGATGGCCTGGTGGCAACGTATGGCATTAATTATGATGGTATAAATTACAAATTGGAGGGGCAGGGTTTAAAAACAGGCTATTATAATCTTCTGGCATATACCCTGAAAGAACAGGATCTTCTAACATATTTACAGCAAGCATAAGGTGAGGTGCTTTTTATGGCAGATAAACAGGCAATTGAGTGTCCCGTATGCCATTACCAAAATGTAATACAGGCAGACAGGTTTACGAAAGAAAAACGATTTTTTTGTGCAAAATGTGGCAGCTTTCTCCAGCGCGACAACCTGACTGATAAGGCCGTCGTAAAAATTCCAGAGCAGAAAATGGCTCGTATTATAGAAAATTTAAAGCATGTGCCTCATACGAAAATTTCCTGGGATCACATGGCTGATAAATACGTGACCAAGGTAGAACAATACAAGGCGCTGTACGGTTTAGAAGATATTGCAGAAGACCGCCAGCGCGATGTTGTCGAAAAAATGGACAACTTCTTGCAGCTGTGCACGACGGCAGATTTTCAGATTGCTTTTGTTGGTACTATTAAAACAGGGAAGTCTACCCTGATCAATGCCCTTCTGGGCAAGGAATACGCCTCAATGGCAGTAACGCCGGAAACGGCAGCGTTGACCAAGTTCCGAAGCAGTGAAAAGGATTTCGTCAAGGTTACCTTTTACAATCAGGAAGAATGGAAACAATTGTGGAGTACCGTAACGTCGGCGGCCAGCACGTTTACACAGGAATACGAAGAGCTCCAGGCAGATAAGTATAAGGATCAATGGATCGGTCATGAAGTGATTACCCGCTATGTGACTAACGATGGCATCAAACCGGAATTGAAGAAATGGTCATCGTCCCAATGCCCGGAACACTATTTTGTTAAGGAAATTGAAGTAGGTATTTCTAATTTGGATAAGGCCTTCCCACAGCATGTCGTTTTCGTCGATACGCCAGGCCTTTCTGACCCTGTACCGTATCGTTCGGAAATTACGAAAAACTATATCAAGCAGGCCAACGCCGTCCTGGTATGCGTCGATGCTCAAAAGATGTACAAGGAAGAAAAGGAAACCATTGCTTCCGTTTTTGACTTTTCCTATAAAAATAAGAATAAGGTACACATCGTAGCTACCCATTGGGATCAGCTCAATAATCCGGAAGAAGATTGGCAACAGCAGTATGAATATCTGATCAAGCAGCTTTCCGGCAAGGCCTTTTTCGATGATGCGAAGATTGCCAGAGAAAATATTCTCTATTCGGCTGCGTATATCTACAATCTTTGTCTGGACTATGACACGCTGGATAACCGCGAAAAGAGAACGCTCCGGCATTTTGCAGAAAATTATGAGGATACGGACCATATTGATCCCAGCGATTTGCCGGCGTGCCTGCCCTTTATCATGGAAAAAACGAATATCCTTGCGGTACACCGCATCATTCAGGAGCATCTGATCCGAAATTACAAGGTCATGCTCAGCGAAGAAATCGCAGCCCGCTTTGTGGAAATTGAACTGCATTTGAAACGCACAGTCCGCGAAGCCAAGGCCCAGAGCGAAGAGCTCGTCAATACGGCTACAGCTGATGTAGATGCGCGTATTAAGAAGGTTGAAACGCAAAAGCAAAACTGCACGGATATTGAATTTTGCCGGGAAGAACTCTACAAGACTCTGGATAATGTGGATGAACGGACGAATGAAATGCTGGATCAACTGGTAGCTAAAATCCAGGGGAAAAAGCCTGTGCATAAAACGGTCAACAAAAGACCTGTACGACAAAGAAAGTCCATCTTAGATAAGGTTTCTATCGGCGTAAAACAGTTTTGGAAAAGATAGTGTTTAGGTGAAAGACTATGAAAGTACGGGATTTGGTGCCGGAGCAAAACTATTGCTTTAGCGGTGATGGCGACTGGGATATACAAGGGATTACCTTTGCTGATTGTGCAGCCGTTGACGATATTGCCATTGCCTTTACGGAAAAAGAAATAGAACGGACAGAGGCACAGGTAGTGCTGACTCATTTGCTCGTGCAACGGCATGATAAAATGGTGGTTTATACGGTTCATGGCCTGTATGAGGCAGCTGTAGAACTGGCAGAACGGCTCGTTGCGGCTGGCTATTACCGGGATTATGGTCTGCCTGTGGCCTACACGTTGACGCCGGACATGGTACGCCTGGGAAAGGACTGCCACATAGGGCATAACGTCCGTATAGAGGGTTTTACCACTATCGGGGATAACGTCACGATTGGAGATAATACCTATATTGGCGAGAACGTCAGCATCGGCTCAGACGTCATGATTGGCAAAAACTGCATCCTGAAGCCCGGTGCCAGAATCGGTACGGCTCCTTTTTTTCCGTATAAGGACAACGTACCTTGTTCCTTTGCCGGAATTGGCACGGTCATATTAGATGACAACGTGTCCGTTGGCGTGAATACTGTGATCCAGCGGGGCACCTTCAGCAATACCGTTGTAGAACAAGGCACTGCCATTGGTGATTTAGTGGTCATCGGCCATGACGTGTCTCTGGGAGAACATTGCCTCATCGTATCAGAGGCGGGCATATCCAGCCGTGTCACCGTAGAAAAGTATGCTAAGGTCCTGGGCAGTTCATGTGTAGCTGAGGGTGTACACGTAGGCCCCCATGCTGTCATCATGGGGAACAGCGGTGTTTCACACGATGTAAAAGCTGGTGAAACTGTATCAGGACGATATGGGCGTAACCATCAGGAAGAAATGAAATTGGCTGCCCGCTTACGACGGCTGGCCAAAAGGAGGAAATAGATATGGGTTGTTGTGTCGGCAATTGTGGTTTTTGCTGTGTTGTTGACTGTTGTATTGGCGATTTTGGTAGTAGCAGTGGCGGCGGTGGCTGTGGCTATTCGCCGTCCCGTAACACGACAGAGGATACAGCGCAAAAAATAGCCAATGAACTGGCTGTTATGAAGGAAAAATACGATAAGTCAGCTCGCAAGGAAGAAGCCGCTATAATTAAAGAAATCAATAGTGCCATGGATGACTTTATTGCGTCTGTAGAAAAGGTCAACCAAAAGGACTTTGGTGGCAGAAAATTTGATATTAACGTTGCCAATATAAGGCGGAAAAAGGAAAAACTGACACACGACGTAGTTGGTCATATTGGCGGTGTCATCCATGATCGCCTGACTATGACGGATAAGGAGTTGTCCGTCATTTTAAAGGAAGCAGATGATGATAAGCGGGCGAAAAATTTTGAGAAATTCTGTGAAGATTTATTTGAAAGTGCTAAACAGAGCTTAGTTGTAGAAATACAAAAGACTGTAGCGGAGCAGCAAAAAATGGTGCGCGAAGAAATTACGAACCGCATTCAGGAAATTGAGGCCAGCATGAAAAAGGCGATTGCCGATTATGAGGCCATTCGGGATATGGAAAACAAGTCTATCGAAGAGCAGGAACTCATGAAACTGCAGCTCATGTATAAGCATGGCCTTTACGAAATCGTAGGCGACCACGTAGGCATTTGACCGGAGGTGAAGAAATGTCCTTATTCGAGAAAGTACGTGAACTATTCAGGAACATCAATACCATACCAGAACTGCAGTCTCAACTGAAGGAACTGGAAGAAATGGCAGACAGCCAGGCACGGGAGCTGAAGAGTTTACGGCATGAGTTGCAAGATAAAAATACCAAGCAGACGAAAACACTAGAGGATATCCTGGCAGGGCAGGATGCGTCGGCTGATTTGGCTAAGACGCAGGAAGAAAAGCTGCAGCGTATTCATGAAGAAATCTGCACGTTGGACAATGCAGCTAAGCTGATTTTGTTAGGCGTGGTCATGGATGATTTAGACGAAGTAAACGACGTCAAGAGCAAGGAAAACCTGGTCAGGAGCAATACTTCTGCCAGCTAACTGGTATTTCCAATAGGCCAGAGTGGCTGTAGCAAGAAATCTATGTGGCGTAACGCACAATAATGAAGAAGCTGCCGGCACTGCTGGGGCAGTGGAGCAGAGGTGAGTATATGTCGATCGTTACGACGATGAAAGAACTAATGAAAAACATTAATATGATACCGGAACTATGCGCTAAGCTGGCAGACGTAGAAAAAAACGTTGACAGCCATACTATCGCATTGCAGAAACTGCATCAGGCGCTACAGGAAGAGACTAAGAAGCAGACAGAAACGCTGCAGGGCATGAGCCAGGAGATTGCAGGTGTGGGCACTAATGTAGATGCGTCGGCAGCGCAGATCATGGTTCAGGGATCAGAAAAAGCTGAAGGGTTACAGCAGGTACTCAGCGCTCTTCATGCGAGCCAGGCAAAGGGAGTAGAAGACCTGCGTGCCGCCCTGGAAGAAACAGCGCGGAAACAGGCGGAAGCGCTGCAAGGAATTAGTAGCGATATGGTAAACATGAACACTAAAATGGACGCCTCGGCAGCACAGATTATGACTCAAGGAGACGTTAAGGCCGACGAGCTGCAGAAAATGCTCAGTACGATAGATGCCAGTCATTTGAGCGGCCTGCAGGATGTACGCCATTTCCAAGAAGACGCAGCTCAACAGCAGGCACACCTGCTACAGGACGTGCGTACCCAGGTCGCAGGCGTGAGCGTCAAGCTGGATGCAGCAGTTGAGCAAACGATGGTTCAGAGAACAGAAGAAACCAGAGTGCTAAAAGAGGCACTATCTGCCGTGGATACGAACCAGACAAAAGGTGTAGAGCGAGTACGCATTTTCCTGGAAGAAACGGCGCGAAAACAGACAGAAGCGCTGCAAGGGATTAGCAGTGATATGGCAGGTATGAACGCTAAAATGGACGCGTCGGCAGCACAGATTATGACTCAAGGAGACGTTAAGGCCGACGAGCTGCAGAAAATGCTCAGTACGATAGATGCCAGCCATTTGAGTGGTTTGCAGGATGTACGCCATTTCCAAGAAGACGCAGCTCAACAGCAATCACATCTGATACAGGATGTGCGTACTCATGTCGCAGGTGTGAGCGCTAAGCTGGATGCAGCAGTTGAGCAAATGATAACTCAGAGAACGGAAGAAAACGACGTGATAAAGGAGACACTATCTGCCCTGAATACGAGCCAGACAAATGGCGTAGAGAATGTACGCACTATCCTGGAAGAAACGGCTCAGAAGCAGGCAGAAACACTACAGGAGATACAAACGTATATGTCATCCCTGCGTAGTAAGATGGATTCAAGCATTACCATTTCATCAACGAATGAAGAAAAGCTAAAACGTATACACGAAGAAATTTGTACTATGGATAATGCAGCTAAGCTGATTCTCTTAGGCGCAGTGATGAGCGAATTAGATGACGTTAACAGCGTTACTTCAAAGAGTGAATAAGGACGGAAATCATGGCAGAAAAAAATACGGCGGCAGACACTACCCAATTAGAAGTGTTGACAGATACTATGGATAATTTGCTGACGGCTTTGCAAGGTTTGACTGAGCAGGTGGAAACGATTAGTACCCATGTGGCTACGTTACAGCATGAAGTCGTCGTTCTTCAAGAAAAAATGGATACCTTATCAGCTTCGGTTTCAGATGGGCAAGAGAAAAATGGCCAGGCCTTAGAGAAGCTAAAGACGCAGCTCTATGCTAAAATCAACGATAATCGTGACGCTACGGTCGATAAGATCCTTGGAACAGAGCAGGAAAGACTGGCTATTATTCATCAGGATATTTGTGCTATAGATAATGCGGCTAAACTTATTTTGCTGGGGGCTGTCATGAGTGAGCTGGATGAGGCAAACAGCGTAGCAGAAATAGTGCCGGTCATCTCCGAAGCATCAGACCAGGGCAGTACAGCTAAGAAAGGCGAAGTGGCTGGGAACGCTAAAACGGTTAAGACTGCCAAGACTGCCAAGACCGCCAAGACCGCTAAGACTACTAGGACGGCTAATACGGCCAAGACCGCTAGGACTGCTAAAACGGCCAAGACAGATAGAACGGCTAGGAAAGCCAAGAAAGACGAGGGGTTTCATCCTTTTCGTCTGTGGTAGCTAGCGAACTCTGCTGCTGAGAAAAATAAAATCTAACATACAACGGGGGCGATTTTTTTGTACAGCTTGGTATCAGCCAAGGAAAACATGGTGAAGGTTATGCAAGAAATGTGGGAACATAGCAATGAGATTCGCAGTACAGAGGAGTTACAGCACTTCCTGGAAGGAATCGGGGAAGCAACCATTCACTATGATATCGAAACGAAATGCTCACGGTACAATTATGTTGCCGGAAACAACGGCCAGTATGCTGTATTTAATACGGTGACAGGTGCCCTGTACCGGTTCAATGAAAAAGAATATCACATGTATTTGGGCGAGTTGCCAGTGACGGAAGAGATAAAAAATGAGTTTATCGATGCCGGCCTTTGGGTAGCCGCAGATTTGGACGAACAGAAACGGTACTTACAATACATGAACACGTATCACTGCTATTTTAAAAGCAACGTGAATATTGTTTTGAGTACTACTATGAAATGCAATGCCCGCTGTGTGTATTGTTATGAAGCCGGCGTAGAGCATAAGGATTTTCCCCTGGATAAGCTGGATGATTTAGTAGCCTTTTTAAAAGGTCAGAATTTGGAACGGGGCCTGCAAATTATTTGGTTTGGCGGGGAGCCGTTGTTGAATCAGCCCTTAATTAATGCACTGTCAGAGCAGCTGGAAGCGTCAGAGATCAATTTTTCGTCTTACATCATTACGAATGGTAGTCTTCTGACGGAAGAGTTGATTAAAAATAAGCTACGGTCCTGGCATATCAATAACATGCAGGTCACTCTGGACGGGACAGAAGAAAAATATGAGCAAATTAAAAATTACGTAGATGGGCAAAAAGGACACTTTTATCCGCTCTTAGATAAGCTGGCTCTTTTGGGTGAGGAAGGCATTGGCCTTAGCATCCGGCTCAACATTTCCCAAGGCAATTTGGCAGACATGGTGAACCTGGTGGCCCTCTTGGAAGACCGCTTGGGAGCTTATGAAAGTGTAACCTTCTATCCCGCCTTTGTCACGGGAATAGAGGATATTATTCCTGAAGAAGAACGGATAGCCACGGCTAAGCGGCTCTTAAAGGTATTGAAAAATCCCAATAAGATGACCTTTGCCAATAAATTTTATGAACAGCCCAGAGCTACATCCTGTCACCGACACAGTGCCTATGCCTTTTCCATCGATGCAGACGGCAACGTTTACACGTGTGAACATTACATGGGACGACCAGATCAGCGCATTGGTGACATCTGGCAAGGACTGTATGGGCCGGATACACGAGGCAACAAGGTGGAACTACGGCCTGAGTGCCAAATCTGCGTATTTCTGCCAAAATGCGGCGGTGGCTGTGACGCAAACTATGATGAAGGAGACATTGCCTGTATGGTAGAAAAATATACCTTGCCGGCGTATTTGGAATATTTGCTGGAATAACGCAACCGCCTCCTGGCCAGGTCGCGGTTGTTCTCAAAAACTTAAAGAATCACTGAAAAAGCCTCTGAACAAGCCAGTCCAGAGGCTTTTCTCTACGCCCACATCACCCTAAAAGGTTGAACGGATACTGATAATAGTGTATCATGATATATTGAATCACTTTATATACTATATATATGAGAAATTACCTGTATATCATTTTGTATAAAAGGCTGGGATACACGTATGTTAGAGTTTCCAATCAAACGCACGATTATCATCGACGATAAGAAAAAGAAGGAGCGCAAGAAGAAGAAAAAAGACGGGGATGACAAGATTGTCATTAACGGTACCATTCATTTGCCCGAGAAGGAGCCATTGAAAAAAATGGATCCTTTGCCGAAGAATGCCAAGAATCTGGTCATCGTGGAATCACCGGCTAAGGCCAAGACGATTGAACGGTTCTTGGGCAGCGATTACCGCGTCATGGCGAGTCGTGGTCATTTGCGGGATTTGCCGCGTAATCAGTTCGGCGTCAATATTGAAAACGGTTTTGCGCCGGTGTATACGAATATGTTTGACAAGCGCAAGCTCATCGAAGAGCTGCAGCACGAGTTTGTCCGTTCAAAGAATGTCTATCTGGCAACTGACCCGGACCGTGAAGGGGAAGCTATTTCCTGGCATTTGGCACATTTGCTGGAAATTGACCCACATACACCGTGCCGCGTCATGTTCCACGAAATCACGAAAAAGGCTGTCCTTGCAGGGATTGAATCGCCTGAGCCGATTGATCTGCAGAAGGTCGATGCCCAGCAGGCCCGCCGCGTTTTGGACCGTATTGTAGGCTACAAGCTGAGTCCGCTCCTTTGGAAGAAGGTTTGCAAGGGCCTCAGTGCCGGCCGTGTCCAGTCCGTTGCCGTGCGCCTCATTTGCGAACGGGAAGAAGAAATCAAGGCCTTCGTTCCAGAAGAGTACTGGACGATTCAGGGCTTGTATACAACAGCTGATGGCCTGGAGCTCCATACGGAGCTCACGAAAATCGACGGCGAAAAAGCTGCCATTGCTGACGAAGAACAGGCTAAGGCCATTGCGGCCGATCTGCAATGGGAAAAGGCCAAAAAGGACCAGCCTGCCGATGTCATCGACAAGGTGGAAAAACGGCGCCGCAAACGGCAGCCCCAGCCGCCTTTCACGACGTCGACGATGCAGCAGGAATGCGTCAGTAAATTAAATTTCGGCGCCAAGAAGACCATGATGCTGGCACAGCAGCTTTATGAAGGCCTCGACATTGGCGAACACGGCCACGTCGGTCTCATTACGTACATGCGTACAGACTCGGTCCGCATCAACGACGATATGATCAAACAGGCCCGGGAATTCATTCAGAACCAGTACGGCCCGGATTTCGTCCCCGAAAAGCCCCACGTCTACAAGGCCCGCCAGTCGAGCCAGAACGCCCACGAAGCCATTCGTCCTACGTCCCTTGAACTGACACCGGACGTAGTGGCGCCGTTCCTTTCTCGGGACCAGCTGCGCCTCTATACGCTCGTCTGGAACCGCTTCCTGGCCAGTCAGATGGCTGCCGTCGAAACGGAACACATGGCCATTATCATCCACAGCGGCAAGTACGAACTGCGCGCCGCAGGCTATACGGTTATTTTCAAGGGCTTTACGGAGCTCTATGAAGACGCCAAGAAGGATAAAACCCTGAGCGTCCTGCCGGACATCAAAACAGGTACGGTCGTTCACAATAAAAAAATCGATCCGCAGCAGCACTTCACGCAGCCGCCACCGCGCTACACCGAAGCCAGCCTGATCAAAACCCTCGAAGAAAAGGGCATTGGCCGCCCGAGTACGTACGCACCGATCATGGATACGATCCAAAACCGCAACTACGTGGAAAAGAAGGATAAGCAGTTCGTGCCGACCGAGCTGGGCGTCATCATCGTCGATCTGCTCAAGCGTTTCTTTGAACAGATCATCAACGTCAGCTTTACGGCCCACATGGAAGAAGAACTCGATGCTATCGAACAGGGCAAGGACACGTACGTCCACGTCCTGCAGGAATTTTACGATGTCTTCGAGCCGGAAATGGAAGCGGCAGAAGAAGGCATGGAGAAGGTCACCATTGCCGGACAGGAATCGGGCGAAATCTGCAGCGTCTGCGGTGCCCCTATGGTCTACAAATTCGGCCGCTTCGGCAAATTCCTGGCCTGTTCCAATTTCCCGGAATGCCGCAATACGAAGGCCATCGTCGAAGACCTGGGCATTACCTGTCCCAAATGCGGCAAGGGCTCGCTTATTAAGCGCAAGTCCAAGCGGGGCCGCGTCTTCTACGGCTGCAGCGAATATCCGGAGTGCGATTTCGTTCTCTGGAACCAGCCCGTCGATAAGAAATGTGACCTCTGCGGCAGCATCATGACCGTAAAACATTATAAAAAAGGCCCGGATAAACTCTTTTGCAGCAATCCGGACTGTGAAAATCATAAAAAAGGTGAGGTAGTCAATGAAGAATAGTGTCTTAGTTATCGGCGCCGGTCTGGCCGGCTCGGAAGCGGCTTGGCAGCTGGCCCAGCGCGGCATTCCTGTCGAACTCGTGGAAATGCGTCCCGTCCAGTCGTCGCCGGCCCATCATACATCCTTATTTGCGGAGCTCGTCTGCAGCAACTCCCTGCGCGCGGCCAATATCGAAAACGCCGTCGGCCTCTTGAAGGAAGAAATGCGCCGTCTGGGCTCGCTCATCATGGAAGCCGCCGACGCTACGCGCGTGCCGGCCGGCGGTGCTCTCGCCGTCGACCGTATTCCCTTCAGCGAATACATTACGAAGAAAATAGAAGCGCACCCGCTCATCACCATCCGTCACGAAGAAGTGACAGAACTCCCGGAAGACCAGATCTGCATCGTCGCCACAGGCCCGCTCACGAGCCCGGCCATGGCCGATACAATCCAAAAGCTGACCGGTGCGGACTATTTCCATTTCCACGATGCCGCAGCGCCCATCGTCAGCGTCGATTCCCTCGATATGACCAAGGTTTACCGCGCAGCCCGCTATGGCAAGGGCGGTGCCGACTATTTGAACTGCCCCTTTACGGAAGAAGAATACAAGGCCTTCTGGCAGGCCCTGACGACGGCCGAATGTGCCGAACTGCACGACTTTGAAAAGAACGATGCCGTCTTTGAAGGCTGCATGCCTGTGGAAGTTATGGCCGGCCGCGGCATCGATACGCTCCGCTTTGGCCCTATGAAGCCCGTCGGCCTGGAACTGCCTGGTACGGACCAGATCCCTTATGCCGTCGTGCAGCTGCGTCAGGATAACGGCAGCGCTACGCTATACAACATTGTAGGTTTCCAGACACACCTCAAGTTCCCGGAACAAAAACGGGTCTTTTCCATGATTCCCGGCCTGGAACATGCTGAATTCGTCCGTTACGGCGTCATGCACCGCAACTCGTACATCAACTCGCCGGAGCTCCTCGACGCGACGCTTCAGTACCGGCGCAACAAGAACCTCTTCTTTGCCGGCCAGCTGACCGGCGTCGAAGGCTATTTGGAATCGGCCTCTATGGGTCTTCTTTCGGGCATCAACGCTGCCCGCCTGGCTCAGGGCCAGGACTGCATCACCTTCTCGAGCCGTACGGCCATTGGCGGCCTGAGCCACTATATTTCGTCGCCTCACGATAATTTCCAGCCCATGAACGTCAATTTTGGCATCATGGAACCGCTGGGCATTAAAAAGCGTATGAAGAAGAAGGAAAAGAATGGTCTTATTGCCCAGCGGGCGCTCGAAGAAATTGAAACTATGAAGGGAAGTATATAAGTATGACCACAGAATTTCATGCAACTACGATCTGCGCCGTCCAAAAAGACGGCAAAACAGCCATTGCCGGTGACGGCCAGGTGACTATGGGTAACTCCGTCATCATGAAGGGCACAGCCCAGAAGGTCCGCCGCCTCTATCACGGCAAGATCATCAGCGGCTTTGCCGGCTCTGTCGCCGATGCCTTTACTCTCTTTGACCGCTTTGAAGCTAAGCTCAACGAACACAACGGCAACCTCGTCCGTAGTGCTGTCGAACTGGCCAAGGACTGGCGCTCTGACCGGGTCCTGCACAAGCTGGAAGCCCTCCTCCTCGTAGCGGACAGCCAGCGCATCCTCCTCATTTCCGGCAACGGCGAAGTCATCGAACCGGATGACGGCGTCCTGGCCATCGGCTCCGGCGGCAACTACGCCCTCGCCTCAGCGCGGGCCCTCCTACAAAACACGGACCTTTCCGCCCGGGAAATTGCCGAAAAATCCCTGCACATCGCAGCCGACATCTGCGTCTACACGAACCACAACGTCATCGTAGAAGAAATATAAGAAAGAGGTACCAATATGAACGAAATGGAATTAACGCCGAAACAAATCGTAGCCGAACTCGATAAATACATCGTCGGCCAGAGTGAAGCCAAAAAATCCGTAGCTATTGCCCTGCGTAACCGTTGGCGCCGCAAGAACCTGAGCGAAGACATGCAGACGGAAATCATTCCGAAAAACATCCTCCTCATCGGCCCAACAGGTGTCGGCAAAACGGAAATTGCCCGCCGCCTGGCCCGCCTCGTCGGCGCGCCCTTCATCAAGGTTGAAGCCACGAAATATACGGAAGTAGGCTACGTCGGCCGTGACGTCGAACAGATCATCCGCGACCTCGTCACCAACGCCATCCGCATGGTCCAGGAACAGGAAAGCGAACGCCACGAAAGCCAGGCCGAAGAAGAAGCCAACAAGCGCATCCTCCAGGTCCTCTGGCCGAAGAAAACCGATACGGCGAAGAAAATCGTCCGCAACCCTATGGACGTCTTCTTCAGCTCTGACGACGAAGAAGAAAAAGAAGAACAGCACGACGTACCGAAAATTGAAGAACACAGCTCTGGCCGGCGCCAGCAGATGCTCGAAGACATCCGCAACCACAAGATGGACGAACGGGAAATCGAAGTGGAAATCACGGAACAGGCTGCACCAGTTCAGGGCATCCTGACGGGCAACTCGTCGGAAGAGCTGACCAATAATTTCCAGCAGATGCTGGGCAGCATCATGCCGAAAAAGAAGAAGAAAAAGAAGATGACCGTCGCCAAAGCCCGGGAAATCTTCAAAGCCGAAGAACTGGAAAAAATGCTCGACATGGATTCCGTCGTGGAAAAAGCCATTGAAGCCACAGAAGAATCGGGCATCGTCTTTATCGACGAATTCGATAAGATTGCCGAAAAAGGCCACACCCAGGGCCCGGACGTTTCCCGTGAAGGCGTACAGCGCGACATCCTGCCTATCGTCGAAGGCGCAACGGTCAATACGAAATACGGCCCGGTCAAGACGGACCACATCCTCTTCATCGCTGCCGGTGCCTTCCACGTCTCGAAGCCGAGCGACCTCATTCCGGAACTGCAGGGCCGTTTCCCAATCCGCGTGTCCCTCAATTCCCTGACGGTCGACGATTTCCGCCGCATCCTGACCGAACCGAACCAGTCTCTCGTGAAGCAGTATACGGCCCTCCTTTCTACAGACGGCGTCGAACTGGAATTTACAGACGAAGGCATTGACGCCATTGCCGAATACGCCTACCGCGTCAATATGGAAACGGAAAACATCGGTGCCCGCCGCCTCCACACGATCCTCGAAAAAATTCTCGAAGACGTATCCTACGAAGCGCCGGACATCCCGGAAAAACACATTGCCGTCGACAAGGCCTTTGTCACCTCGAAACTCAATGATGTCGTCCAGAACGTCGACCTCAGCCATTACATCTTATAAGGAGCACCATGAGACCTTACGCCAAATTATACATCACAAAAAAAGGGGAAAAAGCAGCCCGCAGCGGCCATCCCTGGGTTTACGGAGAAGAAGTGACCCGCGTGGACGGCACCTTTGCAACAGGGGACATCGTCGATGTTCTTAGCGACAAGGGGAAATACCTCGGTACGGGCTTTGCCAACCTCATTTCCAAAATCCGTGTGCGCATCCTCTCGACCAATGCCAACGACCGCTTCGACGAAGCCTTTTGGCAGCGCCGCGTCCAGTACGCCCTGGATTACCGCCGCACGGTCATGGGTGACAAGGACTTTGCCTGTTGCCGCCTCATCTTTGGCGATGCCGATGAAATGCCGGGCCTGACGGTGGACCGCTACAACGATATCCTCGTGGCCCAGACCTTGTGCTATGGCATGGACCAGGTAAAGCCGATTATTTTCAAGGCCCTCTTTGACCAGCTCCAGGCCATGGGCGTCACTATCCGCGGCATTTATGAACGAAACGACGTCCACGTCCGCGAGCTCGACGGCATGGAACAGTACAAGGGCTGGTACGAAGCTTCTTATCTGCCGGACCATGGTGCGCCGCTCACGACGATCGATGAAAACGGCATCCTCTATGACGTAGACGTGGAAAATGGCCAGAAGACAGGCTTTTTCCTCGACCAGAAATATAACCGTCTGGCCGTGGCCAAGCTCGCCAAGGGCCGCCACGTCCTGGATTGCTTCACTCATACCGGGGCCTTTGCCCTGAACGCAGCCAAGGGCGGTGCTGCCAGCGTCACAGCCGTCGACGTATCGGCCGAAGCCGTAGAAATGACGGAAGAAAACATCCGCCGTAACGGCCTCGAAGCTATCGTCACGGCCAAGCAGGCCAACGTCTTCGACCTTCTGACGCAGATGGCAGAAGAGAAGAATCACGACTACGACTTCATCATCCTCGACCCGCCGGCCTTTACCAAATCGGGCCACACCGTGCACAACGCCATTAGAGGCTACAAGGAAATCAACCTGAAGGCCATGAAGCTCCTGCCCCGTGGCGGTTATCTCGCTACGTGCTCGTGCTCCCATTTCATGCGCGATGATCTGTTCCGCCGCATGCTCGCCGACGCCGCCTCTGATGCGGGCGTACACCTGCGCCAGATCGAAGGGCGCCAGCAGTCGCCGGATCATCCCATCCTCTGGAACGTGCCGGAAACGAATTATCTCAAGTTTTACCTCTTCCAGGTCGTCTGACAGGCCCAATGTGTGCTATAATCTTCAGATAGACTATGTAACCTCAAGGAAAAAGGAGAGATTCCTATGAATTTCAGAAGTACCCGCTCTGATGAAACTGTATCCGCCTCGTATGCCCTCTTACACGGCCTGGCTCGCGACGGCGGTTTGTATGTACCGGAAACGTTCCCGGAACAGGTCCTGACGTATAAGGACCTGGCAGAAAAATCCTATCAGGAAATTGCCGCAACGGTATTGTCCTATTTTTTCACCAACTTTAGTGCCGATGAACGCAAGGAAATGATTGCCGCTGCCTACAACGACAGCACCTTTGACGATGAACGCATTGTGCCTCTCCATTCCTTGGATACGGAGCTGACGATTGCCGAACTGTTTCATGGCCGCACGCTGGCCTTTAAGGATTTGGCCCTGTCCCTTTTCCCGTATCTCCTGACGGCTGCCAAGAAGCAGGAAAAAGAAGAACGGGAAATCCTTATCCTCACGGCTACCAGCGGTGACACCGGCAAAGCCGCCCTGGAAGGCTTTAAAGACGTAGACGGTACGAATATCATGGTCTTTTACCCAAGCGAAGGCGTGAGCCCTATGCAAAAGCAGCAAATGCAGAAGCAGGAAGGGAAGAACGTCCGCGTCACGGCCATTAACGGTAACTTCGACGATGCCCAGAGCTTCCTCAAACGGGTCTTTACGAGCGAAGAGGTCAACGCCTACGCCAACGAAAAGGGCGTCCTTTTCTCGAGTGCCAACTCCATCAACATTGGCCGTCTCTTCCCTCAGGTAGCTTACTACGTAGCGACGTGGGTACGCCTCGTCGACGACGGCATTATTGGCCAGAACGATACCTTTGACGTCGTCGTGCCGACAGGCAACTTCGGCAACATCCTGGCCGGCTGGTTTGCCAAGAAGATGGGTGCGCCCATTGGCCGCCTCATTTGCGCTTCGAATAAGAATAAAGTCCTCGCCGATTTCTTCAAGACCGGCGTCTACGATATGAACCGCGCTTTCTATACGACAGACAGCCCGTCTATGGATATTCTCCTTTCGAGCAACTTTGAACGCTTCCTCTTTTATGTAGCCGGCGGCAACACAGCCCGCGTTGCCCAGTGGGAAAAAGATCTCCAGGAAACAGGCAAAATGCAGGTCAGCCCGGAAGAGCTCGAGGCCCTGCAGGCTGAGTTCAGCGGCGACTGGATCGATGACGACGAAACGAAGGCCGTCATCAACCACGTCTTCAACGATTTTGGCTACCTCATGGATCCCCACACAGCTGTGGCCTGCGGTGTATACATGAACTTCCATAAGGAAGGCCGCCTGCCGCATCATACGGTAGTCATGTCGACGGCGCATCCGTACAAATTCCCGCCGGTCCTCTGCCAGGCTCTGGCCCTGCCCGCTTCGGATGATCCCTTTACGATGCTAGCTACGGTGAGCGAAGTCACCAACATCGCCTTGCCACAGCCTTTGGCAGACCTGCGTCAGAAACCGGTGCGCTTTGCTGATACGATCGAACGGGAAGCCATGAAGGATGCCGTCCTTTCCTTTGTCGATACCATCAGTGACCGGCAAAAGGCGTAAGAAAAGGGGCTCTGCGTAATGAGTAAAGGTGTAATTTACGCAATCCTTTCTGCCCTGGCATTTAGTATCCAGAATGTCATCGTAAAAGAATTGTCCTATACGATGAGCACCGGGGAAATCGCTTTTTTCCGCGGTTTTCTCAGTGCCCTGCTGATCATTGGCCTCATGCGGGCCCAGCACATTCATCTGTCCCATGAAGACCGTCCGACCCTCGTCATGCGTGGCGTTCTCGGCGGCCTGGGCATGATTTGTATTTTCTACGCCCTGCGTGGCATGCCCTTGGCGGACGTGTCGATTATTTCCCAGCTCTCGGCGTTTTTCGTCATGCTCTTTGCGGCGATTTTCCTGGATGAAGTACTGCCTAAGGGCTCGAAGCTGCCCTTGGTCGTCATTTTCGTCGGCGGCTGTCTCGTCGTCCGGCCCTGGAATTTCGCGTCCTTCAACATTTATTCCCTCTTTGCCCTGGCACAGGCTGTCTTTGCTGCCGGCGCCTATACGACGGTAAGCAAGCTGACCAACTCGGGACGGCACCATCCCTACGAGGTCGTCCTGTACTTCCTGGGCTGTGCGGCCCTTTCCGGCGCCATCCTCATGGCCGTTACGGGCTCCTTCGTCGTGCCGAACCTGGCCGAATGGGGCTGGTATATTGCCTTGGGCGTGATTACGGTTATCGCCCAGATTTGGATGACCGACGCCTACGCGACGGCGAATCCTGTCGTCGTCAGCTTTGTGTCGTACATCGGGGTCTTCTTTAACGCCCTGTGGGGCTTCGTCATCTTCCAGGAAATGCTGACACTCCTGACAGTAGCCGGCGGCATCCTGATTATTGGCGGTTCTATGTACCTGACGAAACTCAAGCACGACAAGATTGCCGAAATGGCCGCTGTCCATGAACGGAGCAAAAAAGATACACTATGACAAAAGAAAAAATCAATGAAACGCATATCAAGGTAGCCTTCTTTGTCGGCCTGATAGCCGTACTGGCAGGGATTCACTTGGCAATCCCCGACTTTTATCGTACTGTGTGGGACCTTTCGACGAGTGGCAATATGCATGGCACGATCCAGTACCTGCGTTCCTTCGGTATTTGGGCCGTTGCCGTGAGCATGATCATCGATATTGTCATCAACATCGTCGGGTTTCTGCCGTCCATCTTCATTTCTACGGCGAACGGCGTCGTCTTCGGTGTCTTCCAGGGAACCCTCGTCTCGTGGATTGCCGAAACCATCGGCGTTATTATCAGCTTTTTCTTCATGCGGACTCTCTTTCGTAATAAGGCCAAAAGGGCTATTGAAAAGAGCAAGATGCTGAGCAAGCTGGATCATTACAGCACGTGGCAGGCGATGACCGTCGCCCGGGCTGTACCGTATTCGCCGAATGGACTGGTAACGGCTCTCGGTGCATTGAGTCATATCAGCTACCGTGATTACATCATTGGCTGTTTTATTGGCAAATTACCATCTGTTGCCTGTGAGGTCTTCGTCGGCCATGACATCGTCATGTTCGAAGACCATACGATGCGCCTGACTATCTTAGTCATCGTCATTACGATCGTCTACGGTGGCCTGTGGTACTGGCATCGCCGGCAAAAGGCAAAGAAAGTGCTGCATAAGATTGAAGAAGATTTAAAAGCAGAAGAAACAAAAGACTAATACAAAAAAGGCCGGCCCTTAGGGGTCAGCCTTTTTTAGTTTCCTTATTCTTCTTCGACGTCGGGCAATTCCATTTCATCCGGTGTCGTGCAGAAGATGAAATCAGGATTGCGTTCGACGATCCAGTTCGTCTGCCATTCGTTGGCAATGAGCAGGACCACGCGCTGCTTATGATCCTTGACGATCATGGCGCTGTCAATATTTTTCAGGTCCTTATAGTCGTGGCCGTTGGTCTGGATCCAGCGGGCTACCGTGTAGGGCAGGTTGTTGATTTCCAGATCTACGCCGTATTCGTGCTTCAGGCGGTATTCCAGTACTTCGAACTGCAACTGGCCGACGGCACCGACGATGTAGCTTTCCATGGAGCCAAGGTTTTCATAAATCTGGACGGCCCCTTCTTGGGCAAGCTGGGTCATGCCTTTGAGGAACTGCTTGCGCTTCATGGAATCCTTGGCGCGGATGCGGGCGAAGAGTTCCGGCGGGAAGGTCGGGAAATCCTGGAAGGTGACCTGTTTTTTGCCGGCGTAGAGAGTATCGCCAACGCCGATAGTGCCGCCGTCGAAGACACCGATAATGTCGCCCGGGTAGGCTTCGTCTACGATGGTCCGTTCTGTCGCCAGGAACTGCTGGGGCTGCATGAGGCGCAACGTCTTGCCGGTCTGGCGGTGCGTAACGGTCATGCCTTTTTCGAACTGGCCCGAGCAGATGCGCATGAAGACGATGCGGTCGTGATGCTGAGGGTTCATGTTGGCCTGGATTTTGAAAACAAAGGACGTGAAGACATCGTTTGTCGGTTCGATGACGCCTTCTTTGGCCTTACGGGGCTGCGGTGGCGGTGCCAGGCGCAGGAATTCTTCCAAAAAGGGTTTGACGCCGAAGTTGGTCATGGCCGAGCCGAAGAACATGGGTGTGAGCTGGCCGGCTTTGACCTTTTCCATGTCGAATTCGTCACCGGCCATGTCGAGGAGTTCAATGTCATCGATGAGGCCCTGGTGGACATCTTCGTCGAGAAGTTCCTTGAAGATCGGATCGTCGGCAGAACCCTTCGTCGAAGCGAGCTTTCGCTGGCCGTGGGACGTATCCTTTTCAAAGAGCTCGATCGACGCCGTTGCGCGGTCGTAAATGCCCTGATAATTGCCGTTGAGGCCAATGGGCCAGTTCATGGGATAGGCGTGAATACCGAGGGTATTTTCAATTTCGTCCATCAAGTCAAAAGGGTTACGGCCGAAATGGTCAATTTTGTTGACGAACGTAAAGATGGGGATGCCCCGTTCTTTACAAACGCGGAAGAGCTTTTTCGTCTGCGCTTCGACGCCTTTTGCAACGTCAATCAGCATGACGGCGCTGTCGGCTGCCATGAGCGTGCGGTACGTATCTTCACTGAAGTCCTGATGGCCCGGCGTATCGAGGATATTGATATGATGACCTTCATAATCGAACTGCAGAACCGAGCTGGTAACGGAAATACCACGCTGTTTTTCGATTTCCATCCAGTCTGAAACGGCGTGCTTCGTCGTTTTTCTGGCCTTAACAGAGCCGGCTAAATGTATGGCACCCCCGTAGAGGAGCAGCTTTTCGGTCAGCGTCGTCTTCCCTGCGTCAGGATGGGAAATAATGGCGAAGGTACGGCGGCTGTTTACTTCATCAACTAATGACATGTTCCACCTCATGAAATGATAAATACAAAAAAATACAGTACATACAATTATACAAAGAAATAGGGCGGAAGTAAAGGAAAATCCCATTTGCTGCCCATCCCTTTATTTAAAAGGGGGGCTGTGGTATAATAAACCGTCAAAACGATATTGGCTTTGCCGGGCTTTAGCAGCATACCTCTAAAGCCCCCTTTTCTATGAGGTTATGACTAATGACACAAACAATTTTTAAATGGATGAACGGAGACGCGAATCTTACGGCGTGCGCCCACGTCTTCCAGGAGCCTGGCTGTCACAGCGTCTATGGCGTTGGCAGCTCTGTCAAAGGCGCCTTGGTCGGCCGGGCTCTGAGTGAGCACCGTAACGCGGCTCTCATTATAGTACCCTCGCGGGAACAGCTGACGGCCTGGCAGACAGACCTGTCCTTTTTCCTGCCGGACACGCGGCTCTTTGATTTTCCCCTCGTCGACCGGGCACTCTTTACGACGACGGCGCGCAGCCTGGACCGGTCGGCCCGGCAAATGGAAGTCCTCACAGCCTTGCGGGGCGGCAGCAACTGCATCGTCGTAGCGACGATCGAAGAAGCGGCGCAGTACATTGTAGCTCCTGCCGCTGTCGATCAGGCCGTCCTGGCCCTGGCTGCAGGAAAAGAATATGATCGTGACTGGCTTCTCAAGCATATTGCCGAAAGCGGTTACGAACGGGTAGACCTCGTCGAACGGCGTGGTCATTTTTCCGTGCGCGGCGATATTATCGATATTTACGCCGTGAACAGTGAACAGCCCTTGCGCCTGGAATTTTTCGGCGATACCCTGGAAAGCCTGCGCTATTTCTCGGCAGACAGCCAGAAATCCCTGGAAAGCGTAGCGTCGATCCGCATTCTGCCCTTTGCCCTGGCTCAGGATGACAAGATGGAGTATACACTCCTGTCGTACTTTGAAGGCGGTCTCATTATTTGGGATGAACCGAACCGCTGCCGGGAAAACCTGAACAAATCGCGCCGCGAAAGTGAAGAGTACAAGAAATGGCTCCAGACGTGGCGCAGTTTGGCCGGTGAAAAGCGGGCAGGTACACAGGTCGTCTTGTCCCTCATGGCCCAGTCCGTACCGGACATGTACATCGACACGTCAGCCAGCTTTTCTGCCAAAACCATGGCCAGCTTCCAAAAGCAGTTCGATCTCTTAGGCGATGAATTGGTTCATTGGCAAAACAGCCAATACACGGTCGTTTTCGTCATTGGTGACCGCCAGCGCCGGTCGTCCCTCAATGGCTGGCTCAAACAGCACGGCTTTGAAGGGCAGGACTATGACCTGCAGAAGGAATTGCCGCCAGGCCGGATCTATTTGGCCGATGGCGAAATCCGCAGCGGCTTTGAGCTGCCCTACGCCAAGCTGGTTGTCCTGGCCGAACGGGATATTTACGGCATGCAAAAGCACCGTCTGCGCCACCACACGGCTAAAGGCCAGGAAATCAACGTCTTTACGGACCTCAAGCCTGGCGATTACGTCGTCCACGAGGTACACGGTATTGGCCGCTACATCGGCATCAAGACTATTGAACTCGACGGCGTCCACAAGGATTATTTGGAAATCCACTATGCCGGCAAGGATACGCTGTATGTTCCGACAGAGCAGCTCAATTTGCTGCAGCGGTATATCGGCAATGAAGGGGAAACGCCAAAGCTGCACAAGATGGGTGGCAGCGACTGGCAGAAGACGCGGGCTAAGGCGCAGAAGTCCATTACGGACCTGGCGGAAAAGCTCGTCGCTGTCTATGCCAAACGCGAAATCGTACCGGGCTTTGCCTTCCCGCCGGACACACCCTTCCAGAAGGAATTTGAAGATGCCTTCCCATACGAAGAAACGGCGGACCAGCTCAAGGCTGTGGCAGACATCAAAAAATCTATGGAACAGCCCTTTCCTATGGACTGTCTCGTCTGTGGCGACGTGGGCTTCGGCAAGACGGAAGTGGCCATGCGGGCAATCTTTAAGGCCGTCATGGGCGGTAAACAGGTAGCCGTCCTCGTGCCGACGACGGTCCTGGCCCAGCAGCACTTCCAGACCTTTACGGAACGGTTCCAAAATTTTGGCGTCGTCGTCGACGTCCTCAACCGCTTCCGTTCGCCAAAGGAAAAGAAAGAAATCCTGCGCCGTACCCTGACGGGGGAAATCGATGTCCTCATCGGTACGCACAGCATCCTCAATAAAAACGTTAAATTCAAAGACTTGGGCCTTCTCGTCGTCGACGAAGAACAACGCTTTGGCGTAGCCCAGAAAGAAAAGTGGAAGGCCTGGGCGGCCCACATTGACGTTCTTACCTTGAGTGCTACGCCTATTCCGCGTACCCTCCACATGTCCCTGGTCAACCTGCGGCAAATGTGCGTCATTGAAACGCCGCCGACAGACCGGTTCCCTGTACAGACGTACGTCACGGAATACGACGCCATGATCGTCCGCGATGCTGTCATGCGGGAAAAACGGCGCGGTGGCCAGGCGTTCTTTGTCTACAATACAGTAGCGACGATCGAACGCATGAAAGACCAGCTCCAGGCTCTCATGCCGGATATTTCCATCGGTATTGCCCACGGCCAGATGCCCGGCGCCTTGCTGGAACAGGTCATGTTCGACTTTTACGAAGGTCATTATGATTTGCTCGTCTGCTCGAGTCTCGTCGAAAATGGCCTGGACGTAGCTAACGCCAATACGATCATCATTTATGATGCAGATCACTTCGGCTTGCCCCAGCTCTATCAGATGCGCGGCCGCGTAGGCCGGAGCCATCGCATGGCCTATGCTTATTTCCTTTACCGCCGTGATAAGGTTCTTTCGGAAGTGGCCGAAAAGAGACTGCAGGCCATTAAGGAATTTACGGAACTGGGCTCGGGCTTTAAAATCGCCATGCGTGACCTGGAAATCCGCGGTGCCGGCAATCTCTTGGGCCGGGAACAGCACGGCAACATTGCCAGCGTCGGTTTTGCTATGTATTGCAGCATGCTGGAAAAGGCCATTGCCAAGGCCCAGGCCGGCCAGGCCGATGTCCTGCCGCCGCCGGAAACGGTCATGGAAGTCCACATCGATGCCTTTATCGATGATGACTATATCAGTAACGGCGGCCAGAAAATCGAAATGTACCAGCGCCTGGCGGTGCTCACGTCCCTCTCTGAGCTGGACGATCTGGAAAAGGAACTGGTCGACCGCTACGGCCGGCCTACCCAGCCTGTGGCAACGCTGCTGCAGGCAGCCCGTCTGCGCCTGCGCGCCCGTGACCAGGGCCTGGCACTGATTGCGCAGAAACGGGAATCCTTGGAGCTTCGCTGGCAGTCCATGAAAGACATGCCGCCTTTGGTCAACTTGCCGCCAGCCCTGCGCCGGCGTTTCCATATGGTGCCGGGTACGCCTCTCATGATGCGCGTATCCCTGGCCGGGACGACAGAAATTCTGCCGTTCCTGGACCAGCTTCTTACGGCTTTCCAGCAACTGAGAAAGGGGAGTTCCCTTGGCTAACGTATCTTTCCTGCGGGGGGCTATGGTCCTGACCATTGCCGGTATCGTCGTCAAGATTCTCGGTGGTATCAACCGGATTCTCTTGTCGCGACTTCTTGGCGGTGAAGGCATTGGCCTCTACCAGATGGCCTATCCCGTCTATATCCTGCTCCTGAGCATCGTCGGCGCCGGTATTCCTATTGCCGTGTCCATCATGGTGGCAGAGCAGGCAGCCCGTGGCAATTTCAGTGGCACGCGGCGCATTCTGCACGTGACATTGTCAGTCATGTTCGTCGTGGCTATACTCTGCGGCATCGGCATGGTCGTCGGTGCCCGCGTCCTCGTCGATACCGGCCTCGTCAGTGATCCCCGGGCATACCTGCCCTTGGCAGTCCTGGCGCCGGCCTTATCCCTGTCGATTCTGACCTGCTGCTTCCGCGGCTATTTCCAGGGACTCCAGCTCATGACGCCGACGGCTGTGTCCCAGATGATTGACCAGTTTGTGCGGGTCTGTGTTATGCTGACCCTGGCGTGGCTGCTCTTGCCACGGGGCCTCGTAGCTGCCGCTGCCGGCGGTACCTTTGGCGCTGTTCCAGGGGCAGCAGCCGGTCTGGCAGCCATTGTCTGGCTCTACCTTCGTCACGTACGGCAGGGCGCAGAAGCGGACCGTGGCGTTTTTGCCAAGCTGCCTGCGTGGCCTGTAATAAAACGGCTGATTCTCCTGGCTGTGCCTGTAGCGGCAGCGAATATGCTGCTTCCGGCTGTCGCCAGCATCGATCTTTTCATCGTACCGCGGCGCCTCATGGATATTGGCTATACAAGTCACGAGGCGACGACCTTCTTTGGCTACCTCTCCGGCATGGCAAACGGCCTGGTTCAATTGCCGGCCATCCTGACCATGGCCTTGGCGACGAGCCTCGTACCGGCCGTTTCGGCTGCCTGGACGAGCGGCCGCAGTGATATTGTTCTGGCGCGGGCCCATACGGCTATGCGCATTGCCTGCGTCATTACCGTGCCGGCATCGCTGGGCCTGGCCGTTCTGGCTGTGCCTATTTCCCGCCTTTTGTATGCGACGCCGGCAGCCGGTCCGTCCATTTGTGTCCTCGGCCTTTCGGTCTTTCTCATCGGTGTCCAGCAAGTGACGAGCGGTCTCTTGCAGGGCTTGGGCCGTACGGCCATTCCTTTGTACAATATGGCCCTGGCAGCGGTCGTCAAAATTTTCCTCAGCTGGCACCTGACGGCGATCCCCGGTCTGGGCGAGGTTGGGGCGGCCTGGGCGACGAATGCCGACTTGGCCGTGGCGGCTGCCCTGAACCTGTATTTTGCCCGCCGCTACTGCCAGTATCGTATGCAGTGGTTTTATATTGGCAAGCTCTTTTTGGCCGGCGCAGCCATGGCCGGTACAGCCTGGCTGACGCATGAAGGCCTGCGGGCCCTCATGCCGGATGCCTTGGCGACCATTACCGCTATGATTGCCGCCGGGCTGATTTATATCATTTGTCTCTTTGCCTTCCGGGCCTTATCGTCGGAAGACGTGCGCAAGCTGCCGTTCATTGGCCGCCGCCTGTACCCGTGGGTAAAGAAACTGGAACTTTGATTTTACTGACGTTTACACAGAAAGAGGCACGATTATGGCAACTATTCATATTGTAGGACTGGGGCCGGGCGATGCCGGCCTGATCACCCTTGACGCGTGGCAGCTCATGAGCCAAACCAAGCGGCTCATCTTGCGTACGGCCATTCATCCGTCTGTAGCCCGTCTGGATGAAGCCCGTTTGGCTTATGAAGCACTGGACCGGTTCTATGAAACGGAAGCGACCTTTGAAGAGGTGTATGGCCACATCGTTGACTACGTGCTGGCAGCAGCTCAAAAAGAGGACGTCGTCTATGCCGTGCCGGGCAGCCCTGTCGTGGCCGAACGGACGGTGCAGCTCCTGGAAGAAAAGGGGGCAGATGCAGGCGTTACTGTAGACGTCCTGCCAGGCATGAGCTTTCTCGAAGTCATGTATACGCGCCTGCGTTTTGACCCTGTCGGCGGCGTGACCATTATTGATAGCTCTGATGCGGATAGCCTGCCTAAGGATTTGCAGACGCCTCTTATCGTGACCCAGGTCTATGACCGCCGCGTCGCTTCAGACGTGAAGCTGTCCCTCATGGACCTCTACGGCGACGAATATGAAGCGCAGCTCATTTACCATATCAGTCTGCCTGACGAAGATATACGGACTATTAAGCTCTACGAGCTGGACCGCATCGATACAATCGACCACCTGACGAGCCTTTTCCTGCCTGTGCCGCCTGTGGATGCGCCTACGGCGCCGCGAGATGATGCAGCAGACGCAGAAGCATCCGGCACCATGCCCTTTGACCTGCAGCCCTTGGTGGACGTCATGGCCAGACTGCGTGGCGAAGGCGGCTGCCCGTGGGATAAATCCCAGACGCACCAGAGCCTGCGCCGTTTTCTCGTTGAAGAAGTATACGAAATGCTCGATGCCATCGATCAGGGCGATACGGACGGCATCCGTGAAGAACTGGGCGATGTGCTCTATCAGGTGGTCATTCATGCCCGTATTGCCGAGGAGGAAGGCCTTTTTTCGGCACAGGATATCGTTTCTGACGTGTGTAAGAAGATGATTCGCCGTCATCCCCATGTTTTTACAACGGATAGACTTGAAAAGACTAGTAGTAGTATGGTAAACTGGGATAGATTGAAACAGGGCGAACTGCGACAGCAGCACGCACACCTCCTCGACGGGGTAGTGACAGGCCTTCCTTCTTTGCTGGCAGCCTATAAATTACAGGAGAAGTCAGCTAAGGTTGGATTCGAATGGTCTGACACAGCGGACGTCATTGCCAAGGTCCATGAAGAGTGGAACGAATTCCTGGAAGCTGTCCGGGAAGGTGACTTTACCCACGAAGAAGAGGAAGCGGGAGACGTATTGTTTGTTCTGGCCAATTTATGCCGGCGCTATCAGATAGAACCGGAGTGTGCGTTACATCGGGCTAACAGCAAATTCCGCCGCCGTTTTTCCTACGTTGAAGATTGCGTTCATGCGTCCGGAAAAGACTGGTCTGCTTTTACGCTGGACGAACTGGACTCGTTCTGGAAAGAAGCCAAAGAAAAAGAACGCTCTTGCCAGACGGGGAAATGATGGGACGAAACTGTTTGATGTGACCAATTAAAGGAGGATCTTGTAATGAATAAAAGCGAATTAATTAACAAAGTATCTGAAAAATCCGATATCACGAAGAAAGACGCTGAAAAAGCAGTAAAAGCTGTATTCGAAGCTATCAGCGAAGCTCTCCAGGAAGATGACAAAGTCCAGATCATCGGTTTTGGTACTTTTGAAGTACGTCATCGCAAAGAACGCGAAGGCCGGAATCCGCAGACGAAAGATATTATCAAAATCGCAGCTTCCAATACACCGGCATTCAAAGCTGGCAAACAGCTCAAAGACTTGGTCAACAATAAATAAGGATGACCTTGGAGAGGACCGTGATCTGAACGGTCCTTTTCTTTTCTTGCATTTTGTCGTACCATGGATATATAATTGACATAGAATGTCCGTCCGAATCCGACATCTCACGTTAATCTCAAAGGTATACTTCCACTGGCATTATGTCAGCTTGGGAAGAAAAAGAGGGAATCTGGATGACGAAGAAAAAAGTGCTGATTATGTCTGCTTCCATTGGAAGCGGCCATACCCAGGCAGCTCATGCAATAGAAGAATATCTGAAAACCTTACCGGCAGAATGTGAAGTAGAGCATTTCGATTTTATCAGTAATGACGCCTTGTCCATTGATAATATTGTAAAAGAAACGTATCTGAAAATTCTTGACCTTTTCCCGATGCTGTACGATCTCATGTATTACTCATCCCAGGGATACAAGAAAGGCATGGTCGTAAAGACCCTCTTTTCGTGGGGCCTCAAACGCCGCATGCTGCACGTTCTGGCAGAAAAGAAGCCGGATATGCTGGTCTTCACCCATCCGTTTCCAGCCGGTGCAGCGGCTCTCTTGAAGCGGCAGCACAGACTGCAAATTCCCTTGGTAGGGGTAATTACGGATTTTACGATCCATCAGCTGTGGGTCTATCCGCAAATTGACCAATATTTTGTCGCAGCCTCGCAAATCAAGGACCAGCTCGTTGCCCAGCAGGTAGAACCGCACAAGGTCATCGTCTCGGGTATTCCCGTACGGGATGCCTTCCGCCAGCAGCGCTGGCACTGGGACGAGGGCCATGCCAAACGGCGCAATGTCCTGATTATGGGCGGCGGCCTCGGTATGGGTTCGATCCGCCAATCCTTGTCGGTCCTCGATCAGCTTGATAATATTGACGACTTTACTGTCGTCACGGGCTATAATGCCGACCTGTACGACGAAATTTGCCAAATGCGCAAGGAACTGCACCATCCCGTCGAAGTACTGGGCTATACCAACCATATTCCCGAACTCATGGTGCGGGCGTCCCTCTTGGTGACCAAGCCCGGTGCCCTGACCTGTACGGAAGCGGCGACGGTGCAAGTACCGGTCATTCTTTACAGTCCCATTCCGGGACAAGAAGAAGCCAATGCCCAGTACATGCAAAAGAAGGGCTGTGCCCGCTGGGTACGCAGCCAGGAAGATCTGGCTGCCGTCGTGCATGAGCTCATGGATGCACCAGAAGAATTACAACAAATGGCAGCGGCCAGCCTGGCCTGTCACCGTAATGGTGCGCAGATTGTAGGCCAGCACGTCTTGCAGCTCCTCCAGGGAGTGCAGACGCCAGCGTCGTCTGTCACAACGAATAACGAGTATGCGAATACATAGCTGCCAACCTATGCTATGCCTGAACGATACCCAACCGGAGCGGCTGTTTATGAAGCTGTCTCCGGCTTTTTTGTTGGAAAGGGGAGATCCATATGCAACGCAAACGACCAGCCCGTACGCCCCGCAGGAGTACCGGCTCACCGCGGCGTTCCGGCCGTAGTGGCCGTCCGGCCTGGCTGAAAGCCTTTTTTGCGACACTCCTGTTACTTTGTATTGCCGCCGGTGCGTGGTGGTATTTCCAAGGCCGGCCGAGTACGGCACCAGACGATACGAAGCTGCAGCATCTCGATACAGTCCGGGAAAAGGGCAATGATGCAGACTATACGGATGCCGCTACGGAAATACAGGATGCTGTGACGGCGTGGCTTGAGGCACAGGATGCAGACGTAACGGAAATCGACACGCAAAAACGGGAAGAGCCGCGGCGCAGTACAGGTGGCAAGATTCTCTGGACGACAAAACAGCTCGAAGTGACACCGAAGGAAGCTTTTTCCCGGGAAAGCCTGGAAAAGGAATTGGCGAAAAGCCAGGGTAAGGCCGTTCTCTATCAGGTCACAGGTAAAACCCTCGATGGCCAGGCCGTTACTGAATATGATATTGCTCTCTTCGATATGCTAGATAAGGAACAGGTCTACCTGGTCACAGTACGCCTGTACGTGACGGCGCCAGGAGCAGCGCCCAGTCTGGCCCAAAAGATTAAGAAAGCCGTCGGCAAGGTCAGCGGCCAGAGCCCGCCCTCAGAGGAGAAAAAGGAAGGCAATGCGTCGTCCGCACCGGCTGAGGTCAAAGGCCGTTTGGCCATCGTCATTGATGACTGTGGCAGCAACATGAGCGTCCTTCAGGATTTGAACAATATTCCCGTTCCCCTGACCTACGCCGTCATGCCCTATAAATCCCATACGGCAGACAGTGCCAACAGCGGCTATGGCGCGGGCCGGCAGATCTTCGTACACATGCCCATGCAGCCCCAGGGGACTGCCTCGTCCGAAGCGGTATACATCGGCACGGATATGAGCGACAGCAAAATCAAGGCCACGGCCAATGAAATCCTCGACCAGGTGCCCCATGCGATTGGTATGAACAACCATCAAGGGTCTTTGGCTACGTCTGATCAGCGGGTCATGAGTGATATTATGCAGGTCATGCGCAGCCGTGGCCTGGCCTACTTGGACAGCCGTACCATCAGCTCGTCTGTAGGCGAACAGACGGCACGTTCTAACGGAGTGGAAACGAGCCGCAACAATCTCTTTATCGATAACGATGCCAGCGTAGAAGCGGTTAAGAGCCGTTTGCGCCAGGCAGCCCGCATTGCCCAGTCTAACGGTAGTGCCATCGTCATCGGTCATTGCCGGGCCAATACGGCCCAGGCCATTAGTGAAATGGTAGATGAGCTCCACAACGAAGGCATCGATTTGGTTTTTGCCACGAGCCTTATGGAATAAACGCGAGCAGGCAGCCTCCGCCGTATGGGCCGGAGGCCTTGCTTTTGCTAAAAAACAAAAGAAAGGCGTGACTATATTTTGAGTTTTTCTTGGGACATTTTGCTGCTCGTTCTGGGCGGTGGTTTTTTGTCCGGTTTTATCGATTCTATTGCCGGCGGTGGCGGCCTCATTGCCTTGCCCGTTTTGCTGGCCCTGCAGATACCGCCGCATTATGCCATCGGTACGAATAAGTTTGCTGCTACCTTTGGCGCAGCAGTCAGTTCCTACCAGTTTTTTTAAGGCCGGCAAGGTGGATATGCACCTGTTATACCGCCTCATGCCGTTTACCTTAGCCGGCGCTATTATAGGCTGCCTCTTCATGCTCCATTTGTCAGCAGAAACGCTGCAGCCCTTAGTCATCCTTTCGCTTATTGCCGCTGCGGCATTTGTCTTTACGCGCCGCGGCCTGGGACAGCACAGCAGCTATACCGGCATGACGAAGAAGACCTTTTGTCAGGGCGCGGCCTTTGCCTTGGTCATCGGTCTTTACGACGGCTTCATCGGTCCCGGTACGGGAACCTTCCTGATCATTGCCTTTGCCATGCTGGGCTTTGATTTTGTCGTCGCCGCGGGCAATGCAAAAATCCTCAATTTGGTGAGCAATATTACGGCCTTTATTCTCTTTATCATTTCTGGCAAGGTCTTATACGTGTACGGCCTGGTCATGGCCCTGGGTATTTTCCTGGGTGCCTTCTTTGGCTCCCGCATGGCCATCCGCCACGGCAGCGGGTTTGTACGTTTCGTCATGATGGCCGTCACGACGGTCCTCATTGGCAAATTTCTCTTGGAATATATCGGTGTTATTTGAGGTGATTACAGTGAAACCTATGACGTGGGAAGATAAAGTGTATTTGATTAGCGGCGGTACGTCCGGCATCGGCCTGGCTACGGCACAGCTGCTCCTGGAACGAGGTGCCAGTGTGGTCATCAATGGCCGTTCGGCCCAGCGCGGCGAAGCAGCTCTTGAAGCCTTAGGCGGCCCGGCCTGGCCGTGCAGCTTTATTAGTGGTGACGTGAGCAACCCCGGGGACTGTGCCAATCTGGTCGACCAGACCCTGGCGATTTTCGGCCATCTCGACGGCGTCGTCACGTCGGCCGGTTATTATGCTGAGGAGCTCTTAGAAAATGTGACGCCCGAAAGTCTGGAAGATATGTTCCGCGTCAACGTTTACGGCACGATTTACTTATGCCAGGCTGCGCTGACGGCGCTGAAGCGTACGCACGGGAGCATGGTCCTCGTGAGCAGCGATGCAGGCCTGCAGGGTAACATTGCCTGCTCTGTCTATGGGGCAACCAAGGGGGCTGTCGTTTCCTTCGGCCGCTCCCTGGCCCTCGAAATGGCACCGCACAACGTGCGTGTCAATACGGTCTGTCCCGGCGACGTGAAGACGCCTCTCCTGGCTAAGCAAATGGCAGCCGACCCGGAACTGACAGAAGACAGCCTGCGTGCCCAATATCCCATGTACCGCCTGGCTGAAGCCGACGAAGTGGCCCGGGTAATTGCCTTTCTCCTTAGTACGGACGCGTCGTATATGACGGGTACGGCAATTCCTGTCGATGGAGGTTTGACAAGCTGGTAAAAAAATGGGAAAATAATATTAACAACTTGTTTTTATTATATTATAAGATGGGGTGGTTTATATGACAGAAGAAATGGATAGAGTACAGGCTCTGCAAGAAGAAGTAAATGCCCTGCGCGAAGAATTGGCTGCTATGAAGGCAGAAAAAGCAGCACATGCGCCGGTAGAACCGACGGCGTCCTTGGAAGTCATTGAATCGATCGAAAAATCGACGGCTGACCAGGATTTACAGGTGGAAACATATTGCCGCTGGGCTGCTGCCCGTGCCGGTGCAATCGTCATTGCCCCCCTCGTCGGTACGATTGCCCTCATGGCTAATGAAGTATATCTCGTCAGCCGTATTGCCCGCGTCTACAATGTCAAATTATCTGAACGGGCCGTCATTGCCTTCCTCGGCGCCATGGGCAGCCGCATGGCCGGCAACATCCTGACGACGCTCATTCCCTTCAGCGCCGTTCAGGTACCGGTAGCCGTAGCCATTACGTACAGCTTAGGCCGCGTGACACAGCGCTGGATGAAAGACGGCATGCCGACCGACATGGGTCCGTACATCGATATGATGGCCGAATGGAAAGACAGAGCCCGCGATCAGGTCGATAAGTTGAAAGAAAACCCTCTGAAGAACGTTCCCCTTGGCGATGAAACGGTTGATTTCATGAAACGCTGGGGCAGTACGGCTAAGGATACGGCAAAGGATACGTTTGATACGGTTAAAGAAAAAAGCAAGGTTGTCGTCAACACAGTACGCCGCCGCAATACAGTCGATGATCTGGAAGCCGAACAGGAAGCCCAGGCAGCTGCTGACGCCGTAGCCAAAGAAACGGAAGAAGCCGATGCAGCGATTGAAAAGGCTGCCAAAGAAGCAACAGCTGACGTCACGGCTGACGTAACGGCAACACCGGAAACAGAAGCTCCTGCAACAGAAGAACCGGAAACGGCAGGCGAACCGTCCATTGCCGAATCGGCTAAGGCTGCTGTAGAAGATGCGAAGAATTCCTTGGACAACAAATAATTGAAGGTGTTTACTATGTGGAAGATGATTACATTTTTCGCTCGTTTTTACACTCCCTTCCGCTTTGTGGAATTCTTGCGCCGTACGAAGGGCAAGATCCACTTTGTCCCGCGCCTCTTGGCCATTTACTATTGCCTGCGCGACACAGATACGCCCAAAGCGGTCAAACTGGTCCTCATGGGTGCCTTGGGCTATGTTATTTTGCCCTTTGATATCGTACCGGATATTTTCCCTGCCGTCGGCTGGCTCGACGACGCAGCTGTCATTGCGGCTGCCTTGAAATTTGCCGGTGCTTATATCAAGCCCGAGCATCTCGAAAAGGTCCGCCACGTTATTCCCTTTGCCAAATGTGATTGGTAAGAAAGAGACCTCTTCGCCTTGCTGCGGGGAGGTTTTTTTCGTATTGCCAGGAAATAAACGTTTTGACAAACTGGCCCTGACAGCGTAAAATAACAGGGTATGTCAAGTACAGATAGGAGCAGATGCATATATGGTTACCGTTACGGAACGTGTCCGTTTTAGTGAAACGGATATGATGGGAAATGCCCATCATGCCAATCATATCCGTTGGTTTGAATGTGCCCGCTGTGCGTACCTGCGCGAAGCCGGCGTTGATCTATTTGAGCTTATGGATGAAGGAATCCTGTTCCCCATCAAGCACGTGAGCTGCGAATACATCGATAATATTTACTTTGACGACGTCATAGAAATCCAGGCACGCCTGACGAAGCTCTCGCGGGCCCAAATGGTCTATGGCTACCGCATTGTGTGCCAGTCTGACGGCCATCTCCTGGCTACAGGAGAAACGCAAAACGTTTTTACCCACAAAGCTACGGGAAAGGTCGCCCGTCTGGGACCGGAACCGTATGCCAAACTGCTGGCGCTGTACGAAAAAGACCAAGCAGCGCAATAAGCAGGCACTGTTTCTGTCAAATTGCCTATTTTATACAATAAAGGAGTCCTGAGTCGTGATTTTATACCTCTTGCTGAATGTAGTTATTGCCGTCATCGGCATCGTTGCCGTATTGTACCTCCTGTTCCGGCTGTTCGCCTGGCACCAGGGTGATGCCCGCTTCGTCATTGAAGCCCGTCGCCGTGATCCCTTTACGCTGAAAATGATGAGCCAGGATAAGGCCGTTTTCGAAACAGAAGTACCGTTTAAGAATGCCGGCAAACAGCTGGGCACCATTATGGATTTCTTCCCCCGCACACTGCTGCCGCAGGAACAGTACGACAAGGTCGTCGTCCGCTCGCAGCTGGCCAACAAAGCAGCAGAACGGGATGACGGCTACTGGGAATCGGTTATCATCAATCCTGGTGAAACAGGCCGCATCCGCGTGACTATCGAACTGGTCAGCAAAAGTGGCAACATCCGCGAAGACCTGAAGACATTCCCCGATATGGCCATCGATTTGATTTATCAGGCCGTTTCCCGCAGTGAATGGTATCTGCATAAAGCACGCATTACCCTTAAAGCGGCAGAAGTCAAACGCGCATTGGAACAGGCATAGGAGGAAGGATAGTAGATATGGCAGAATTAGAATTAGTACCTGTAAAAACGAGAATACTCACGGATAAAGATGACATCGTTGATGTCATTGAAGAATATGCAAAGGACATTGTCGGCCCGGACGATATCGTCTGCTCTGCTGAAAGTGTCGTTGCCATTACGCAGCGCCGCTACACGCGCCCGGAAGAATTGACACCGTCATGGCAGTGCCGCCTCATGCGCCGCTTCGTTCCCGGTGAAGGCAGTATGGCCAGTCTCTATGGCATGCAGGCTGCCATGGAACTCGAAGGCGAATGGAAGATGCTCTTTTGCTTTATCATCGGTTTCTTGGCCAAATTGATCGGTAAAAACGGCGTTTGGTACAAGCTCTGCCGCCAGGCCTCCCTCACGGATGACGTTACGGGTACGATGCCGCCCTTCGATAAGTGCATTGTCTATGGCCCGGAAGATCCCGATGGCGTTGCCGAAGCCATCAAGAAGCGCATGGGCTGCTATGGCGCCTGCGTAGCCGATGTAAACGACCTCAAACGGTCTGCCGTTCTCGGTCACTCCCGTGGCCTCAACCCGTCAGAAATCGCCCGTATCCTCATTGACAACCCCTTTGGCAACGCCTCCCAGAAGACGCCGATTGTTGTCATCAAGAATTACGCTGCCGTTGCCCGGGAAAACAAGAAATAAGGAGCATATTATGAAAGACACGATCGTGCTGGCGACACACAATGCCGGTAAAATCAGAGAATTCAAAAGCGCTTTGGCGCCTTTAGGCTATGATGTCGTGTCCGTACACGATCTCCTGCCGGATATTGCGGAACCGGAAGAAACGGGGACGACCTTTGCGGAAAATGCGCGCCTGAAAGCGCACTATTATATGAAAGCCACCGGTAAACCCTGCCTGGCTGACGACTCGGGCATCATTGCCGATGCCCTGAAGGGCCGGCCCGGTGTCTATTCGGCCCGCTATGCTGGTCCGGAATGTGACGACGAAAAGAACAATCAAAAGCTCGTCGCCGAGCTCAGCGCCTTTCCTCCGGAACAGCGTACGGCTTACTATGCGTGTGTTCTCGTCCTGGCCTGGCCAGATGGCCGGGAACTGACAGCTGAAGGCACGTGCCCCGGACTGATCCGCGATTTCTACGCCGGTGACGGCGGCTTTGGCTACGATCCGCTCTTTTACCTGCCTCAGTTTGGCAAGACCATGGCAGAAATCAGCCTGGACGAAAAGAACCAGATCAGCCACCGCGGCCAGGCGCTAAAAAAACTGTTGGAGCTGATGGACCATGAGTGATACGCAGTACTTGGGTCTCGTCAGTGACAGCCATGGCCGCTTTGGTGCTTTGGAAAAAATGGCCGATGCCGAACCGCACGTAGGCGCCTGGATTCACGCCGGCGATTACAGCCGCGATGGCGATGACCTGGCACTATATACAGATGTGCCCGTCTTTTCCGTCTTAGGCAATAACGATCTCTGGAGTGACTCCGATGCACCGGAACGGCGCGTCGTCACCTGGCAGGGTGTGCGCATTGCTGTCATTCACGGGCACCAATGGTATGGCGAACGGCGTATGAAAAAGCTGTTGGAATTAGGCCGGACGGCCGGCGCATCTCTCGTCGTCTTCGGTCATTCCCATCGCCGCTTCCTGGAAGAGGAGCAGGGGATTACCCTGGTCAATCCCGGCAGCATTGCCTTGCCACGGGATAACAAGCGCGGTACCTATGCTGTCTGTGAAATTACAAATGGCACGGTATGTAACATCATTTTTAAGGAAATTTGAAAAAAATCAGCTAATTTTTGGTAAATTTACAAAAGAATTGAAGCACAAAGTGTTTGACAAACACTTATGGAACAGGTATAATACTCTATGTTGACGGGGCATAGCGCAGTTTGGTAGCGCACCTGGCTTGGGACCAGGGGGTCGCAGGTTCGAATCCTGCTGCTCCGACCATCAACATGCGGGTGTAGCTCAATGGTAGAGCGTCAGCCTTCCAAGCTGGTTACGTGGGTTCGATTCCCATCACCCGCTCCATTTTTTTTGTAGTGACTCAGTAGCTCAGCTGGATAGAGCAACAGCCTTCTAAGCTGTGGGTCTAGGGTTCGAATCCCTACTGGGTCACCAATATGACTATATGCGAACTGCTTACCTTGATAGAATATCAGGGCCGGCAGTTCTTTTTTTGTGTCTATAAGGAAAAACAATAATTATAAATAAAAATCATAACTATATGTTTAAAAATGGAGGAAAAACGAAGAAATTACATAAAAACAATCTATTTTTCCGCATTTAGTAAAACGTATAATCTTTAAGAAATTTAAGCGACTTATTGAAATCCATAAATAATTTAGAAAATATAACGGTCTATATTTACAAGTGACGGTAAAGTGTGCTATAGTATGTTTATCATTCGTCTAAGTCATTCTTATTATTAATCAAAGGGGAGAGACGAACCGTATAGTAAGGCAAGACGAGCTAGTAAGAGGTATGCTTGTCTACATGCACACAGGCTTCAAGGATACGGCTGTACGTGGCACTAACTTCATACACCCGTATCTGTATATGGTATTCATATAGTATCATGGAAGTACATTTATTTTTGGGGGTGTGTAAGTATGGAGTTTTTTGGTTTAATTGCTAAGGGTATGATGGCATACGCCGACTTCGTTTGGGGTTGGCCCTTATTAATCGGTACATCATTCGTCGCCGTATTCCTGTCTGCCCGACTCGGTTTCTTCCAGTTTGCCTATTTTGGTCACGTCATGAAGAACACCTTTGGCAAAATCTTTGACAAAGGGTCTGGTGACGGCAACATCAATCCGTTCAAAGCGGCCTGTACGGCCTTGGCTTCGACACTGGGCGTTGGCAACATTGCCGGCGTTTCTGTCGCCATTGCTACAGGCGGTCCTGGTGCTGTCTTCTGGATGTGGTTCATTGCTATGCTCGGTTTGATCGTTAAGTTCTCCGAAGTAACCCTCGGCCTGGCCTATCGTGAAAAAGACCCGGTAACCGGCGTATGGCACGGCGGTTTCCCGTGGTATGTCAAACACGGCCTGGGTAAAAACTGGCGCTGGCTCTCCGTCATCTGGGCTGTTACGATGGCAGCCGGCATGATGTTTGCCCCGTCCATTCAGGCGGCAGAAATTTCCAACGCTATCAACACGGCCTTTGCCGTCAATCCGTACATTGTCGGTATTACCGTTGCCGTCCTCATGGCAGCTGTACTCCTGGGCGGCTTGAAGAGCGTATCGAATTTCGCGAATCTCGTCGTTCCTTTCATGGCTATTATCTACATCATCGGTGGTCTCTTCGTTATTATCGTCAACATCGACATGATTCCCCATGCCTTTGCCTTGATCTTCAAGGATGCTTTTACAGGCGCTGCTGCTGAAGGCGGCTTTGCCGGCGGCACGGTTATGCTGGCAGTCCGCTGGGGCCTGGCCCGCGGTATTTATTCGAACGAAGCCGGTACAGGTACAGCACCGCTGGTTCATTCGTCCTCATCTGTAAACCACCCGGTAAAACAGGGTCTCTGGGGCATTTTCGAAGTATTCTTCGATACGATCGTCGTCTGCACCATGACGGCTATGGTCGTCATGACGTCCGGCCTCTGGAACTCCGGTGCTTCCGGTGCCGCTTTGACGACAGCCGGCTTTGCCGCTGCCTTTGGCAGTGAAACTGCAGCGGCTATCTTCGTTTCGATCATCATCGCTTTCTTCGCCTTTACGACGTGCGTCGTCAACGTTTACTACGGCGGCATCTGCTTGAACGCTCTCGGCGTTGAAGGTATTTGGATTAAAATTTATTACGCTGTAGGCTGTGCCTGGGCTATCGTTGGTGCTATCGGCGCTGCTAAGACGCTGTGGTCGACATTCGACTTCTTCTATGGCACATGCGTCATTTGTAACCTCATCGTCATCTTCCTCTTGAGCGGCAAGGTAAAACTCCTCGTCGACGACTACAAGCAGCATTTGAAGGATGGTAAGTGGGACGCTTCGGCTGCTGCCTGCGTATCCCGCTTGGGCATCTGGACGGATCCGAATGCAGTGAAGAAAGAAGAAGCATAACAGGGCCTGCCACACCATGCATAATGAGAAAGGGATTGCCGCCTGGCAATCCCTTTTTTTACGATGGCCCGGACGGGGATTCTCATATAAATTCTCGTTCTGATATGGTACAATAGACTAGAAGTAAAGCGTGTACGCTTTTTATAAATGGGAGGAATATATCCATGAAATATGTAGAACAGGCAGAAATACTCGAAAATACAGCGATTATTCCTGCTGTGTGGAAGATGGTTTTCCGGGCACCGAAAATGGCGGCTCAGGCGAAACCGGGCCAGTTTGTCAACGTCCATTACGACGGCGGCACGACCTTCTTGCGCCGTCCCTTTGGCATTGTCGACGCCGACGCGGCAAGTGGCGCAGTGACGATTATTTACCGTATTGTCGGTGCCGGTACGGCAGAATTTCAACGCCTCCGTGCCGGTGACTGCATCAATGCCGAAGGGCCCCTCGGTGACGGTACCTTCACGACGACGCCGGGCAAGGTTCTTGTCGTCGGTGGCGGTATCGGCTTGGCACCGCTCATTTTCCTGGCCAAGACACTGCCGGAAAAACCGGTCGTCCTCGTAGCCGGAAGAACAGCAGAAGAAACCTTCTGGGCAGATTTCTTTGCCCCCTATGCAGAACAGGTATATATTGCTACAGATGATGGCTCCCGGGGCATTAAAGGCTATGCCGCCGCTGCCATTCCCCAGATTGCTGCTGCACACCGGCTCGACCGCGTTTCCGTGTGCGGACCGACAATTATGATGCAGACCGTAGCACAAGCGGCCGAGAGTGCCGGCATAGCCTGCGAAGTATCCATGGAAAAGCGCATGGCCTGCGGTATCGGTGTCTGCCTGGGCTGTACCTTTGCCAGTAAGCTCAGCGGCAAACGCTACAAGGTCTGTGCCGACGGTCCCGTATTTCCCGCCAAGGAGGTTTTTTAAATGAATAAAGAACGTATGGCCATTACCTTTGCCGGTATTCCCATGGCGACCCCCGTCATGGGTGCGTCCGGTACTTTTGGCTTTGGCCTGGAATACGAAGATTTCCTGGACCTCCGTCACGTAGGCGCCATTATTTCTAAGGGCATTACGCCCTTACCGCGTCCGGGCAATCCGGGCGTGCGCGTTGCCGAAACGCCGGCAGGCATGCTCAACTGCATTGGCCTGGAAAATCCCGGTTTGGACGCTTTTAAACGGGATATCCTGCCTAAGGCCGGTTTTTGTGGCGCACCGCTGATCGTCAATATTTCGGCTGGTACGGCAGAAGAATACGGCGCTATGGCAGCAGGTCTCGACGTAGATGGCGTGGCGGCCCTGGAAGTCAACATTTCCTGCCCGAACGTCAAAGAAGGTGGCATCGTCTTCGGTACGGATCCCAAAGCGGCCGCTGCCGTTACAGAACAGGTAAAGACGCACACGCATAAACCGGTTATCGTGAAATTATCGCCCAACGTAACGGACATTACGGTCATGGCCAAAGCCGTCGAAGCGGCTGGCGCCGATGCTGTATCCCTGATCAATACGATTACGGGCATGGCCATCGATATCCAGACGTGGCAGCCCCTTTTGGGCAATATTACAGGCGGCCTCTCCGGCCCGGCTGTAAAACCTGTAGCGCTGCGCATGGTCTGGCAGACAGCCCAGGCTGTACAGATTCCTATCCTCGGTCTCGGTGGCATCGCAACGTGGCAGGATGCAATCGAATTCATGCTGGCCGGTGCCAGTGCCGTTGCCGTAGGGGCGTACAACTTCGTCAACCCTGCAGCTGTCGTCGATATTGCCCGCGGCATGGATCAGTACTGCGAAGAAAAGGGAATCAAACAGATCAGCGACCTCGTAGGCCAGCTGCGCTGCTAAGAGAAGAAAGGATGAGCTACTTATGAGTATGGAATCAGCAAACCAGGAAGTATGGATTGGTGTAGACGTAGGCACTACGGGCGTGCGGGCTATTGCCTATACGGCTGATGGCACGAATGTCTGCTCGGCCGAAGCCTTTTACCCCCTCCTTACGCCCCATCCGGACTGGGCCGAAGAAAACCCTTTGCAAATTTATGAATCGGTAGAGCAGGTTATCCGCCAGACGGCAGATCAGCTGCGCTATAAAAATAAAGAACTGTGCGGTGTCGCCCTGAGTACGGTCATGCACAGCTTTGCCGGCCTCAACGCCGACAAGGAACCGCTCATGGACATGCAGACCTGGGCTGACAGCCGCAGCGTGGATATTGTCAAGGAAATGAAAAAGGATCCTGACCTGTGCCGTTCCTTCTACGAACGGACGGGCTGCCCGATCCACGCCAGCTATCCCTTCACAAAGATCATTTGGCTCCACCGCCACCAGCCGGACCTTTTCAAACAGATGAAATTTGTCGGCTCTATCAAAGACTACATGTTTTACAAAATGACCGATCAGTGGGTCATTGATAAATCGACGGCCAGCACGAGCGGCATGTACAACGAACAGACCCTGGCCTGGGATGAAGATATTCTGGCCTATGCCGGTATTGATATTTCCTATATGCCGCCTGTCGTTTCGACGACGTACAGCCATCCTTTATCGGCATCTGCTGCGGCTGCCATGCACTTGCCTGCAGGTCTGCCTATCGTCATTGGCGCCACCGACGGCGTCCTCGTCAACGTCGGCATCGGTGCTGTCCAGCCGGGCCAGCTCAGCGCTACTATCGGCACGAGCGGTGCTTTGCGCATGCTCACGCGCCAGCCAAAGACAGATCCCAACATGCGTACGTGGTGCTATAACCTGACAGATGATATGTGGGTTGCCGGCGGGGCCATCAACAACGGAGGCATGATCCTGCGCTGGGTTCGTGACAAGATTTGCCATTATGGCGGCAGCAAACTGGAGGATCTGGACATCGATCCGTACGATCTCATGACCATGAAGGCCGAACACATCGATGCCGGCGCCGACGGCCTCATTTGCTTGCCTTGCTTTACAGGCGAACGGGCACCGTACTGGAATTCCGAACTGCGGGGCATGTTCTTTGGCCTCTCGCTCAACCACAGCCGTTCCCATATTATCCGCGCCGTCATGGAAGGTGTCTGCTACAGCTTAAACAGCGTTCTCCTGGCCTTACAGGAATTTGGCGACATCAAGGATATCCGCGTGAGCGGCAGCTTTACGAAATCCCATTTGTGGCTCCAGATTCTGGCAGACGTCTTCAATAAGACCCTGACCCTGCCGGATAACAGTGAAGGTGCGGCCTACGGTGCCGCTGTCCTGGGCTTTATTTCCCAAGGCAAGATGCAGAGCATTGCCGATACGGCAAACCTGGTCAAAGCGAAGAAGCTCTATGCGCCGATTGAAGAAAATGTGGCTACGTACGAACAGCTCTTTGGCATTTTTGCCCGCCTGTATAATAAACTGCAAGATGAATTTGCCGAAATTACGGCATACCAGAAGAAAATATAAGACCGGAAACGGTTGAAGGGGGAAGTATTTATTATGGCTACTCAAGATATCGGTGTCGTTGGCATGGCCGTCATGGGAAGCAACCTGGCTCTCAACATGGCAGACCACGGATTTAAGGTAAGCGTATATAACTATACGCCGGACCTGACGGAAAAATTCGTTCAAGAACGGCCCCATGAAAATATTACGGGCTACTACGATCTGAAGGAATTCGTCAGCTCCCTCAAGCGGCCGCGCAAGATCATGTTCATGATCATGGCCGGCAAGCCTGTAGACAGCATGATCGACCAGCTTATTCCTATTCTCGAAGCAGGGGATATCATCATCGACGGGGGCAACTCGTACTTTGGCGATACGCGCCGCCGTTATGACTATTGCAAAGACCATGGTCTTCATTTTTACGGCATGGGTATTTCCGGCGGCGAAACCGGTGCCCGCCGCGGCCCATCCATTATGCCTGGCGGCAATGCAGCTACGTACGCCGAAATCCAGCCGATTTACGAAGCCATTGCCGCTAAGGCCGGCGATGGTAAACCGTGCTGCACATATATCGGCTCCGATGGGGCAGGACATTACGTAAAAATGGTACACAACGGCATTGAATACGCTGACATGCAGCTCATTGCCGAAACGTATTTGCTCCTTAAATATACAGGCGGCTATACGAATGCTGAAATTTCCCAAATCTTCCATGAATGGAATCAGGGCGAACTGCACAGCTACCTCATCGGTATTGCTGCGGACATCTTTGCCGAAGACGACCCGGCTGGCGGCCAGGTGCTCGATAAGATTGTCGACGCTGCCGGACAGAAGGGGACGGGCCGCTGGACGAGCATCGAAGCTATGCGCCAGGGCGTCGACATTTCCCTCATTACGGCAGCCTGCAACGCCCGCGTTTCGTCGAACGCGCCAGCCCGCAAAAAAGCACAGGCAGTTATTACGGCTCCGGCCGGCCAGGACTTGCACAATCCTGAATTCGTCGAAGCCGTACGGCAGAGTCTCTATTTGGGCAAGATCGTTGCGTACGCCCAGGGCTTCTCCCTTTATCGCAGTGCGTCCGACACATACGACTGGCACTTGGATTATGGCAAGATCGCTTCCATCTTCCGGGCCGGCTGCATCATTCAGGCAGAATTCCTCAACAAAATTACCGAAGCCTATGAAGCCGATCCGGCTTTGGAAAACCTCATCTTTGCGCCGTTCTTCCTGGAAAAGATCAATGCGAACCAGGCCAGCCTGCGCCGCATCATCAGCCTGGCCGTCCAGGTAGGTACGCCGATTCCGGCCTTTTCTAACGCCCTGGCATACCTCGATGCGTACCGCAGCGAATGCGTCGGAGCCAATCTCATTCAGGCCCTGCGCGATTACTTCGGCGCCCACACGTTCAAGCGCGTCGATGAAGATGGCACGTTCCATCACAACTGGCACGAACACTACGAAAAATAAGGATAGATGCTCTAAAAACTGCTGCCCCTTTGGGTGGCAGTTTTGTTTTTCCTGAGAACAGGACACTTTACCACACGGGGCCTTTCTGTTATGATAAGAATAGGCACTTTGTTTACACATGCCAAAAACTCAAAGAAATTGCAGTGCCTATACATAGGAGGTATGATATGTTTGGTTTTAACCTGCTTGAAATGGTAGCCGGTATTCCCGGTCTCCTCATGGCCCTGGTCATTCACGAATATGCCCACGCCCTCATTGCCGATAAGATGGGGGATAATACGCCGCGGATGATGGGCCGGCTGACCCTGAATCCGGTAGCTCATATTGACCCGCTCGGTCTGATCATGCTCCTCATCGCCCGCTTTGGCTGGGCTAAACCGGTCATGATCAACAGCTCGAATTTCCGCAACTGGCGTACCGGTGAAATTTGCGTTTCCCTGGCTGGCCCGCTGGCCAACTTTATCCTTGCCTTTGCGGCCTTGGCGCTGGAGCTGGTCCTGTACCGCCTGAATGTAGGTACACAAGGACTCATTCTGGTCCTCAATCTCATCGTTCTCTACAACATTAACTTTGGTATTTTCAACCTCATCCCGCTGCCGCCCTTGGACGGCTCCCATTTGCTTACGGTCTTTTTGCCTTACGAATGGTCGTACAAGCTGGCCCAGCTGGAACGGTATACCTTTTTAATCCTCATCGTCCTCATGGCTACGCCTGTATTCAGCTACATCCTCGTACCGCTGGGACGCTTTATCTACGGCCTGTTTTATGTCATCCTCCAGGCCATCATTCTGTAAGGAGGTTCCTTTATATGCAATGGAAACACTATGCAGCTGCGGCTGTGCTGGCCTTGTCTTTAGTGCCGGCTGCAGCCGGAGCCTTTGATTACAATATGTCTGTTGATGAAGTCAGTGAGCATCCCCTGACAGCCTATAATACGGTCTATCTGGCCATGCCGAAAGCTGATTTTGCCCGCAACTTTGCTGTCTTGCCGGACTGGACGTTCTACGCCAGCGATGGCACGTCAGAAAAGGCTGAACGGACGACGACAGACGGTAAGGCGACGATCATCGAAGGCCTGTCTATTACGACGGCTAACGGTACGCCTCAGGGCAAGACCATTGCCTTTGAAAACTATTTCAAGAGCAACGACCGCAAAATAGCCCGTAAAATGTACGACCGCCTGGCTGCGACGATTTACTCCAATATGGAAGATTTCCCCTATAGCCAGAGTGATGACGAAATCACATGGGTCCAGAACGACGTGACTATCGTTACCAGCTTTAATGGCCGGAAAGATGCAGATGGATACTACACCGTTACCTTGCGGCGCTATAATAATCATGTCTTAAAAGCATAGGTTACTGTCCTATCAGTTGACATTATGCCAGGTTTTGCTATAATGTAGATAGTCAATATTTTACCTTTTGACTTTTGATTATGTTTTTGGAATAGAGGAGAGGTTGTATGAATCGTTTAAAAACCGTTTTCTTGATGACCTTGTTGGCAGTCTTGATGATGCTTATCGGCCGGGCCTTTGGCGGTACGCGTGGCATGACCATGATGCTTATTTTAGCAATTGGCATGAACTTCTTCTCGTACTGGTTCAGTGACTCCATGGTCTTGCGGGCCTACCATTGCCAGCCTGTAGGACCTGAACACAGGCTCTATCATATCGTAGCCGATTTGGCCAAACGGGCCGACCTGCCTATGCCGCGGGTCTATATCATGCCGACGGAAGTGCCCAACGCCTTTGCTACAGGCCGCAGCCCGTCCCATGCAGCCGTTTGTGCGACAGAAGGGATCCTGGATATGCTCGACGAAGATGAAATCCGCGGTGTCTTAGCACATGAAATGTCCCATGTGTTGCACCGGGATATTCTCATCAGCACCATCGTGGCGACCTTTGCCAGCGTCATTGCCTGGATTGCCAATATCGCCCAGTGGTCGGCTATCTTTGGCCGCGGTGACGATGACGACAACGGCGGTATCATCGGCCTGTTGGTGACGATCATCGTAGCCCCTTTGGCGGCGACGATTATCCAGATGGGTGTCAGCCGTACGCGGGAATACATGGCCGATGAAGAAGGGGGCCGCATGATCGATGATCCCCTGGCACTGGCCCGGGCTCTCGCCAAAATTGACAACTACGCCCATTACCGTGTCTTACCGGGCGCGACGAAGACCAACGCGCACATGTGCATCATCAATCCCTTTGCAGGAATCAGCTCCGGCCTCATGAACCTCTTCAGCACTCACCCGCCTACAGAAAAGCGGATCGAACGGTTACAGGAACTGGATCGTGAACTGCACGGGTAACAGGTCAAACATAAAAGCACGCTCATCATGGAAGTATTTTCCGGGATGAACGTGCTTTTCTTTGTCTTTAGTCTTTTTTGACGGCCATGCCTTTTTCTTTTAGGATCGCTGTTATTTCCTGGCTCGACGGCAGGTCATCTGTGCCGCCGTGAATTTCCGTGTAGAGAATCGGCGAGTCGAAGGTGTTGCCTGCTAGCAGTTCTGCTTTGGCTACAGGACCGGTCGGATTGATGACGACCTTGTATTCGTAGTTATCGCTGAGAAAATCGCGTACGCCTTCTTGAACCGTATGGATATCGTCTGCCGTAGCTGCCGGGAAGGTGATGCGGAAGTTCAGGGTTTCCAGATCACTCAGGGACGTGAGCCGTTCTGTCACGGCAGCTGCCGTCGGGGCCGTAGCGAAATGAATCGCAATGAGGGGAATAAGGCCGGTGTCGTTGCACTGTTCGGCCAGGTCAGCGAGGGTGTCCAGATCGGTGTGTTCATCCATTTCGATGATGTCTGCCAGGCCGCTGCGGATACCGAAGGTGAGAATGTCGCGGTAGTCCCGTTCGGTCTGGTAATATTCGGGCAAATCCTTTATATGGCACGTGAAGATAAAGGGTTCTTCCTTTGTGACCTGGGCGATCATGAGCAGGGCATTCCAGAGCTGGGATAAATTGGGCATGCCGTTGAATTTGCCGGCATTAAATTCGATCAGGTCATGTGGTTCTTCCATGATCTGCTGGCAGCGGTAACAAATATCGCCTACGGTTTCACCTTCGCAGGGGACGCAGACGAGGGGCTTTTTTCTATTGAGACGGATATTGGCTAAATTAGACATAAAAACTGTACCTCCAATCAGATGCTTGCGTAGGAGGCAGGTCGTAACGATGCAGCCTGCCTTGCGTATCAGTTATAGTCTATCACAAGATGGACGACTGTGCATTCTTTTTTGCCGGGCTGGGAACAAAGTAGAAAAGCGAAAATTTCCTTTTCTTATAATACTATTATATATACTGTCGCCGTAGTGCCGGGAAGGATAAAAAAATACGCAGCATCACCTGTGGTGACACTGCGTATATGTGGTGCGCCTAGAAGGATTCGAACCTTCGCACCCGGTTCCGGAGCCCACGGAATGCCAATATTCACAAGTTATACCATCGTTGATACTGTGCGCTTTTTTGCTGATTTCTGCTATTTTGGATAGCAGGCAGCTCCATCCATTTTTACACAGATAAGCGGCAAAATAAGCGGCAGATTATGACTTATTTTTGACAGCATCCTCGACCAGAGAATTGAGATACATGGTCGGCGTAGCGATACGGGACTGCAGCACTTCAGCATAATATTTAGCCGTCGTATCGATATTGGAGTGACGGGCGAACTGGGACGCTTCCTTCAGGTTGACCTTTTGCATCGCATAGGTCACGGCCATCTTACGGAATCCCTGCGTATTGACTTTTGGTAGACCGTGCTTATCAAGAAACGCATGGAGCCAGTGTGTAAATGTAGATGGCAGGATAGGGGCTCCGTCCACGTTAGTGAAGAGCTTCGTACAATGCGGCATCCCGAAATATTGCTCTTTTTGAATCCGCTCTGCATTATATCGCTTCAGAATGTCCAGCGTCATAGGAGCGATATACATGATCTGCGCGCTTGACGCCGTTTTTGTCTCATCCCGATAGATTACCTTACCATCCACGAAAACACCGGTTACAGCGATACGCAACGTACCTTTTTCAAAATCAATGTTTTCTTCATCCAGACCGCATATCTCGGACCGGCGCAGGCCGTCTGTAAATGCCAGCATAAAAAAGGCCTGGTATTTCAAAGGAGCTTCCGTCAGCAGTAAATACAGGAAGTGGGACAAATCTTTTTCCTGCAGGATTGGCTGAGGCTTTGTCCGCTGCTTCGGGGCATCGACACGCTGGCATGGGTTTTCATCGATGAGTTCCCAGCGGACCGCTTTATTCAGGATAGTTGATACCAATTTAAAATGCATCGCAATCGTCCGGCTGGAATAGGGACCTTTGCCATCCGCTCTGGCATTGGGGGCCTGTAATGCTTTTATGAAAAGATGAATATGTTTCGGCTTGAGTTTATTGGCTCTGATATGGCCAATCAGACCGTTGATTCTGGCAATGAGCTGTTTATTCCGTTCCTGTGTCGTGGGTGACTGCTGGCATCCGTAATTGTTCCACCAATATTGGATAACATCGGAAACCGTCTGTTCATTCGTGGCCAGGACTCCTGATTTTAGAAGTTTCCGTTCAAAGGCCATGGCTTCCCGTAAAGCAGCTGTTTTGCTCAATGAGCCAGGCAGTGTTTTGGTCCGTTTCCGTTGACGGCCCAAATCATCGTAGCCAAGATACGCCGTAGCCTCCCAGTTTTTACCGTGCTTCCGGATAGTAGCCATATAGAATCACCTCGATTTATCCAGCTACAAAGAATTCCAAGTCGTTCAGATCCGGCGCCAGTTGTTGTGCATGGAGCAGTTTTTCCAGCAAATCCGCCTGGATATCCCGACTGAAATCGTTACCATGTATATGAATCAGCTCATGGAGAACCGCGTCCTTCTGGAGTTCCAGACTGATGTTCTTGTTGATGAGGATGGTATAACTGCCGTCCTCATTTTCGCGTGTCAGTGCCCTGACGTGATAGGGCAGTTTCTGATAGATAAGTATGATATTCATGTTATTCTTTTTCTCGTGCCTTGAGTCCTTCGATGATCTTCAAAACGGTATTTATATCGTCCTTGCTGAGGTCCTTGGTGGCGTCGAAGAGAATGCGCTTATCGGGGTCGGTCCGCAGCTCTTCGGTAATCTGGGCGACGTCCGGGTCGGTGTAGTAGCCGCCGGATTCCGGGGAGGGGTATGGTGAGTTTCCGAGCAGGTAGTCGATGGAGACGCCGAATAAAGCAGACATCTTCTTTAATACATCCGTGCTTGGCTCAGCACGGCCATTTTCATATTTTGATATAGCTGCTTTTTGTATATCCAATACTTTGCCTAATTCTTCTTGCGTCATATTTCTTTGCTTACGTAATTCTTTTACTCTATTCATAAATCATTCACCAGCCTTTTATAAAAGTATCCGAAAACGATTCTATATAAATTATATAGTTTCCATTTTAGATACTCAATAATAGTTTCCTAACTGGAAATTTTATTTTATTTGTATCTTTACAAGATACTCAACTAGTGATATACTATAGGTATCCTGAAAGGAAACATTAGAAAGGTGGTGATTTGATGTTTGAACAATTAAGAGCGCTTCGCAAAGAACAAGGCTTAACGTGTGAAGAGATGGCCGAGGCACTGGGGTTAGAGACCAAAAGCGCATATAGCAAAAAGGAGAACGGGAACACAAAATTTTCTCTTGATGATGCGAAAAAAGTCTCTGCTATCTTGGGAAAAAGTATTGAGGACATTTTTTTTACCAATGAAGTATCTTTAGAAGATACTGAGCAAAGTAAGAAAGGAGCAGGCGTATGAATAAGAATGAGATTTTAAGAAATGAAATTCCGAATCATAACGATAGTACTATAAGTGACCAGATAGACATGGTCTTAAAACTGGTTGACGGCATGCCTCGTTACCGTTGGATTAAAATTTGCAACACGATTAACAGGCTATACGAAAGCAAGGCCAACAAGACAAAGCTTGCTGACCTTGAATCCGTGAAAAATGAATTAAAGTTGGAACTTATGCCTTAGTAACAACCTGGATGAACGAAGGATGGATTCGGTATGTTTGATCTTTATAGTTAATGTTTATGTAGTTGTAATCAAACAAATCTTTCCCTTCTTCTTCCCACCAAGTATTAGGATTGGCATAATTCCCACCAATAGAAGCTGACTCTTCTATGGTCAAATCATGCCATTCACCACAAAGGCAAGCATAAATATGTTTCATGATAATCACCTCCCTTCAGCATAAGTATAGCATGGATGGGAGAGACAAAAAAGGAGGAAAAATGACAAACGAAGAACTCGAAGTGGCAAAAGTTAACCCGCAGAAGCGCTGGTTACAAGCAATTACCCTGCAACGAATTTCTAAGCATAACCACAAAAGCAAGTATGACCAACTTGATGCTAAGTATGCATTAGGACTTGCTCTCGGTTACGTGTATGCGATTGATGACCTTATCGCATTATCAGAAGGCGCATCAAAATCTTATAAAACAGTCCTCAAATGGACTGAAGAAGTGGAAGAACGAGAAGAAGAGGCTTTGGCGTATTAAAGACAAGGAGGCCGTATAAATGGAACTAAATAAACGTGAGGCACATTGCATTGCTAGACTGTTACAGGGGTGCATTTTTAATGATAATCCGTTTATCGGGTGCCTGTTTTGTAAATATGACTGCCGGGATTCTAACGGGATTCCAACCCATTACGAACATGCCATGAAGGTACTTATGGATGAGACAGGCGTAGATTTGACACCGGGGGTATATGGCTCGCTGAAGCCTATGGAGTTCCCATATAAAAAATTCCTGAAGAATTCCAATGAGAAAACCAAGGCATACTTCAGGAACTTCTTCAAGAACGTATTCGTCGAGGTGCTGACACACCTCGGCATCTGAACAGTCAAAAAGTATTTTCTTGTATTCAGTAGATGGTTTTCCGATGAAAGACATTTCAGCAAAACGGATTTTTATTGTTCGCATTGATGAGATTTGTGGGCAATATCCACAATAAATTGAATCTACACGATTTGGCATGATAATCACCTCCCTCCCTGACCATTATAGCATGGCGGGAGATACGAAATGTAATTAAGTCAGCTTTTACTACAAGGAGGGACTAAATATGAATGAAGTTTTGAATATCAACAACGTCCGCGGATACCTGGACAGGGAAACGGGGACGGCCTATCTGAATGCCGAAGACGTGGCACGAGGATTTGGATTCACACAAGAAAAGAATGGTGTTGAATACGTCAGATGGGAAACCGTAAATGGATACCTTCGCGGATTCGGATTTTCCCAACATGTTGGGAAAGATGATTATCTCCCTGAAAACATGGTTTACCGGCTGGGCTTTAAGGCCAGCAATGAAGTGGCCCAGAAGTTCCAGGCTGTGCTGGCAGATGAAGTACTTCCGGCTATCCGCCGGCACGGTGCATACATGACGCCGGAAAAGATAGAAGAAGCCCTGCTGAATCCAGACACGCTCATCAAACTGGCGACGGAGCTGAAAGTCGAACGAGAAGCACGGAAACACGCCGAACTGGAAGCGGCCAGTGCAAAACAGGTTATCGGCGAACTGAAACCGAAAGCCGATTACACAGACCGCATCCTTGCCAGTAAAGGCACGGTCCCCATCACCGCGATTGCCAAGGATTACGGCATGAGTGCGGCGGCATTTAACCGCCTCTTGCATGGCTATGGGGTCATTTACCGCATCGGTAAGCAGTGGTTCCTGTACGCCAAGTATCAGGCGAAAGGTTACACGCACAGCAAGACGTTCGACTTCTACCATTCCGACGGGCGTCCCGACACCAAGATGCAAACGGAATGGACACAAAAAGGTCGGCTCTTCCTGTATGAATTCCTGAAAGGCAAAAAAGTCCTGCCGATGATTGAGCAGGACGACGAAGAGGCAGTATAAGGAGGCGGATACCATGATTCTCTGTGTAGATGATGTCATCAAAAGATACTTCACGGGGCCGGATGGTAAGCCGATGTTCTCGCGGTACATGGTGTACCGCATGGCACGGCGGAAGGAAATCCCGTCCATGAAAATCGGGCGCCGTGTTTTGTTCAGTGATAAAGCGATGGATCAATGGATAGCTGAGCAAAATGAATTACCTATTCCGGAATAAGGAGAAGGAGGAAACGGTATGAATAAGAATGATTTACCACAGCCTGAGCCGTGGATCAATTCCCGGCATCGGCCGGACGTACACAAGCCAATAGAGCCCGACATCAGTGAACGGGCCTGGCAGGAAGTCGTTTCCCTGCAGGATGAAGCGGATACCGCTATAGCCGGATGCTTGTTCCTCGGCGGG
>NZ_JAQDBC010000070.1:0-3514 GCF_027681725.1 Caecibacter sp. AF58-12pH5A
CTGCTTACTGCCACTCTTAAAATTTTAGAACGTGGTCTTGACAAGGGGCCCATTATACACCGCCTTCTTGATGTTCTTCACGATGTCCGGCGAAACGTAGTCATAAGCAGGCTTTAAATAAGGCCTTGCGATGAACTTTGGAATCTTCGCCCGTTTTGCAAAAACAGGCTTACCGTCCTTATAGAACCGCAGAGCCTTCTTGTTTTTAGCCTTGATTTCATGAGCCTTTGCCCCGTACTCCACAATGTGAGCGTAGGGAAGTTTTGTGTAGACCTCACCTTTACACCTTGTCATGCGGAATCTCGATTTAATGGATTTTTTGAGTGTACCGCTTCTTACAGCAGCTCGCTCTTTTGCTTCTCGCTGAATGCGTTTTGTTCCCCGTTTCATCACGTCCTCCACCTTGAGCCTTGTCTTACCATCCCATGCACTGATTTGTTTTAAGGCATCCGTCATGGCGGAGGCATCGACCTTCATGTATATTTTCACGCTACACCCCCTGTTCATAGCGACGGACGATGATGGTCGTACTGTCTCGATAGGTTTGGTCAACAGTATCAACGACATACGTTTCACCGCTATAAAGAATCTGCCAACCGCGCTGCACGCTTTTATTGGGACGAATCCGAAAGCGCAGTTGCTCCCTGCTCATGGGCGTTCCGTGTGCTTCCTGTTCGGCGTAGTTCGTTCTGCGAAGTTCCGCCCACACGAAGCCTTGGGACTCATATTCCGTCACCATACCGCCAAAGCCATCATCGGAAAGGATGGGTTTAAAGAGTTCCAGCCGTTTATCCATCTTTGCGATTTTCATATCAAAACGCTGCCTTTCGCTCCCCCATAAGGAGGGCACGCAAAGAAAGAAGCAGGTCGTTATGATCCGCTTCTTCTCGGTGCTCATATAAATAGGCGGTGGCATATAACATGGCCATGCGCATGGTAGCGGGGTTTAAGGCATCGTCTCGCGCAACGTCTTTAGAAAGGCGTTCAGCCGTTTCCATGAGCTTTTCAATAAGCCCATCTTCCTCATCACCATCCACCCTGAGGTAGGCTTTCATCTCTTCTAGGTCAACCATATGCTCACCGCCTTATCTTATTTACTTCCCGTACTCTTACCTGTGATGGAAAGAATCTGCACGGCTTCCGGCAGGATGAGTTTTCCGTCCACCCGTTCCTTCGCCACATAGGCGATCATGCCGTTTCCGGCAAAGAGTTCCCGCAGTTCCTGCCAACTGCGCGTACCGCGATCACCGATGTTGTAGTAGCGGTAATCCCCAAAGGCGATGGCATTTGTCGGTGCGAACTGGCTGGTATATAGCTTATAGCCAAGGAAAGTGTCGGGCTCGCCTACCTGCACGCTCGGTTGCCACATATAGGCACCGTTATTGTCTTTAAGCTGACGCAAAAGGGCGATGTTCTTGTCGTTGATGATGAAGCTCGCATTTTTGCGATAAGGACGCTTGAGGGCATAGATGAGAGCGATGAAATCATCAGCCGTCGGGTCAGCAGTGCTTGCCGCTTTCGTTCCACCACCAGTCTTTGCAAAAAGCCCCAAGGGTTTTCCCGTGCCATCACCATTGAGGAAAGCATCTTCTTCGGCGTTTGCGATGGCCTTACCGAACTCAGTTACGATATAACTTTCGAGATTAAAAGCATTGTCATAGAGGAGTTCCTCCGTGATTTTAATCGCCACATGGAGCTTGTGGGCATCAAGGAGGATTTGGCTGAAGGTCGCATCGCTAAATTGAAGCGCCCCACCCTCTTCAATCCACGCTGCAGCAGGTTTTGTCGCGGCGATGTTGATCTTATGCTGACCGCTTGTGGTGATGGTTGTACCAAGTTTTCGCATAATGTTCTCTTCACTCAGAATGTCGATGATGCGTTTGTCGTATTCCTCCGGCACGAGGTAGCCACCATCGGCATCTACGCCCTCCTGCAGAACGTTACTCACACGCTTGAAGTTACAGCGCATGGCATCAAGCATGGCCTTTTTGTACGCATCACTGGCGCGACCTTTCTTTTCTTCTACCGGCACTTCGTTATTCGGCTTTGTTGTAAGGGGCGTCGTGAGATTTTTCGCCATTTCCCTTTCGTAAGACTCGAGCTTTTCCTGACGGGTGATTTCCTTTGCTAGGTCATCCAGTTCCTTTTCCATCCGTGCATAAACGGCATCGTCTTCTGCTGAAAGCACACCTTCTTCACGATGGCTATCAAGGAAAGCCTTTGCCTTGTTCCACACGTCGAGACGCTTATCGCGCAATTCTTTGATATTCATGGTTATTCCCTCCGTTACATAAACTTCTCTTCTAAGGTTAGAAGGCGCATCAGTGATTCCACTGAACGCCCCTGCTTCTTTTCTTGGTATTTCCCTTTAAGCTTGTTCCAAAGTTTCATGCTCACCGTATTCTCGGAATAGATCATCGCCTTGGGGCTAATATCCCCGTCTCTTTGGAGCATTTCATCGGCAAAGCCCAGTTCCATGGCCTTATGGGCATCCATCCACGTTTCTGCATCCATGAGTCTTGCAATCTTTGCCCGACTCATCCCTGTTTTCAGTTCATAGGCGTTGATGATACTTTCCTTGATTTCAGAAAGCATGGAGATGGCTTTTTCCATCTCTTTCGTATCGCCCATCGCCATGGTCATGGGATTGTGAATCATCAGCATCGACACGGGACTCATGATGACCTTTGTTCCCGCCATGGCAATAACGGACGCAGCAGATGCCGCAATGCCGTCAATCTTTACCGTGACGTTTCCCTTGTAATCCATGAGCATATTGTAAATTTGTGCCGCGGCGATACAGTCACCACCGGGACTATTGATCCAAAGGGTAATGTCTCCCGTACCGCTCATAAGTTCCTCTTTAAAAAGCTGTGGCGTCACTTCATCATCAAACCATGACTCCTCAGCGATGACGCCGGAGAGCGTCAGCGTCCTTTCCGGAGTTCCCTCCGTCCAGTTCCAAAACTTTCTCACTTTCGTTTTCCTCCTTTCCAGTATCATAGGCCGCGCCTGCATCTTTCAGTGGTGTCATTGAACCATTCACAAGATAGAGATCGCCACCTTCTTCGGTTGGAATCCGATCCATATCCTCCAGTTCCCTGATGTCATTGGCGCTCAGCCACCCATTCTGTCTAGCCGTTGCATAGCCGTTCATACGGCTTTCGTAATCGCCACGAAGAAGCCCATCGAGGTTAAACTTGATGAGATACTTTGTGCGCTCAGCGTTTGAAAGAAGGCTCCTTGATAGGGACTGCTCCCACCGCGTCACCCATGGCCCTACGGTGTATTTCACAAACTCCAAGGACTGTTGCTCAATATTTGAGAATGTCGACTTTTCAAGGTCTCCAATCATATGAGGTGGTACTCGAAAAATACGAGCGATTTCATCAATCTGAAACTTCCTCGTCTCTAAAAACTGTGCTTCATTGGGCGAGATGGAAATGGGCGTGTATTTCATGTAGAGTAGGCAAGTGCCGCCGTGCATTGTTTCCAATGTCGGTTTGCACAAGCC
>NZ_JAQDBC010000071.1:0-3426 GCF_027681725.1 Caecibacter sp. AF58-12pH5A
GGCTCTTTCGAGCCAGTGATCCTCATTCGTTTTTATAGGGGCGTTATTTCACAGCCCCTATATAAACTGATACCTCCTCCAAAATGTTTGTTTGAATCATTTAGCTAAAATAATTTCCAAAAACCGTGAATAGCTATCGATTCCGCCGAAATGTAAGCCACCGCGCTCACCTTCTTCTTTCGGGCAATAAAAAAGCACTCATTTCTGAGTGCTTCAGTGCTTATTTTTAGTATTCAATACTGCCGTTCTTTTTTTCTTCTTCAATCATTTCTTCCCGCATTTCTTGTAACCGTTTTTTCCATTCCCCGTAAAGTTCTTTGGCCCAATCCGGCGCATTGTCTTTAACTTGACCTTTGTCGTTAAGATAGGGATAAATTTTATCATGAATTTCCCACCATTTTAATTCTTTTTCAGTCGACAATCTCATCTTTCAGCACCTCTATTTTCTCTTTGATACAATCGGCCACTATATTACCTTTAGAATTTATAAATTTTAGCCATGCGCTAGTTGAAGAGTGATCCATGTTGCGGACGTCCGCAAAATCGTATAGGCAGGTGCAACCATGTTGCAAAGAAGATTCCCGATATTGTCATATTCTACCCTTATTTACTCTTCATGCTGCGGTTCCGGACCAAATACTCTTTCCATTCCAGCCTTGGTTACCAGCCAGATACGCCCGGCTTTTCTAGCTTCGTCTTCTGTAAAGCGCGATTTCCCTCCCTTATATCCCGTACACGATTGCTGAACTGTCCGCGGATTCATTTGCCATTTTTCAGCTGCTTCTGCAGCCGTCATGACTTCTTCCAATAGATTCACAGGAATCGCCTTCTTTCGTTAGCTTATATATTCTTAGTATAACATATTTTTCTAATGTATTACGGCACATTTTTTTGAAATGACGAACTGCACTCGTCCCTTGCCAGCGCTGTCTGGTCTGCAGCGAAAGCTACCTCTCCGCCAGCGTGCCGGGACGGCAGGAAAAGGATCTGTCCGAGAAAATAGGGCATGCTTAATTCCCGTAGCGCATGATCACAGCGTATCGACGTCTGATAGATGCATGTAGTGCAAGTATCTTGAAAGATTCGAAAAATTTATATATAATAATATCAAAGAAACAGATGATTCAGGCCCCCCCGCCCTTTATTGGTGGAGGGCTTCCGGAATCATCTGTTTTTTTATTAAGCAGGAAATTTTCAGTGTTTTTTACAGTTATGAAAATGCATACGACCATTCCCTATTGCAGGGAACGCTCTTTTCTAGTATTCTGAGATTGTAAAATTCACGTTTTTTACAATCTCAGAAAGTTGAAATAGTAAAATCTGCGTTTTTTACAATCTCAGTTTTCTTACAATATCAAAATTCTTGATTTTTATATCCAAGAAGAAAGGGGCCGTGTATGATGGACCAGTTTTCCTATAAGCCTGTATATATAGAAGAAGGAAAAAAGGTATTGGAGGTCAATCTCCTGCCTGGAAAGTATTGCACGTTTAACTGTATTTTTTGTCCTGTCTCCCGATCGTTACCGCATGAAAAGACGGATGTGGTCCACGATTTTGGTGATGTGACCTCGGCACTGGCTGATTTGCAGAAGCGGCTTGAGGTGATCCAGCCGGATTTGGTGTTTATCAACTGTCTCGGCGAGGCCTTTGTCCATCCGGATCTGCAAAAGGTAATCGACACGATTCATGCCTGTCACGTACCTGTACGGCTTTTGTCGAATGGCTATTTGTATGGAGATGCACGCTGTGCAGCACTGGCGCAGCAGTGTGAGGAGGTCATTGGCGAGTTGAAAATGGCTAATGACGCTGCCTTTCAAAAGGCCCAGCGGCCACTCGCCGGCTATTCTGTAGACCAGCACGTAGCGAATATGGCAGCCTTTCGCCGCTCCTACACAGGTATCTTCCGCTTGGAAATCACATTGGTCAAAGGGTATAGCGACGATACAGCTTCGCTGGACTTCTTTGCCCGGGCCGTCCGGGCGTTACAGCCCCAGGTGTTGCAGGTCGTGACACCAGAGGCGCCTTTTGACCGGGTACTCGGTGTCGACGCCGCAACGCTGGCTGAGGCTGACAGGCGGTTGCAGGCGGAACTGGCTCAATAACTCATCATATTTTGTTATCATATTTTCGCTTTTTTGTCTGTACGAGGAACGTCTTTGCAGTATATAATAAAAACAAGGCTATTTTCACGCAGCTCCATTAAAATCTGCAGCGTAACGTGCTATAATAGACTGTATCTCAACTTATCTAAGCAAAAAAAGGATACCTATGAACGTACTAGAGACGATTTCCTCGATTCTCCACAATAAAAATACGCGCTTTATTGCGCAGTGTATACTTCTCTATGGCGCGTGCTATTTGCTCTATTACTGCACGTCCGTTGGCCAGGATGCCAAAGATATGGGCCTGGCGTCGCGGCAGCTCATTCCGCCCATGCTGATTTTTTACGTTGTCCAACGGGTCAGTGGCAAGACGCTTCTTTCGTGGCTTTGGCTGACGCAGTTCCTGACCGGTATGAGCTGGGCCATGACGACGCCAATCCTCATGTACCTGCAGGCTGGCAGTACGGCAACATCCCTATCGCCCATGGCGGATATCCTCTTTGGCTGTTATGCGGCGCTCTTCCTCATGTCGGCCCAGCAGCTCACAGCAGGACGCAAGCATTGCCGCCTCTTCCAGTCATGTACGACCATCCTTTCCATGCTGCTCATGTTCATTCCCCTCTGTCAGGTACTCCATTTCCTGCTGTACGGACAGTGCATTACGGAAATGACGATTCTCCTCTTCCGGACGCAGGCCTTCTTGCCGCACCTCATGAGCACCATTCAGGATATCGGTATCGTGCCGCTTCTCATCATCGCCATCATCTATTATTTCATCGGCTACTTCATCTTCAAATTTAACGCGAAGATCTTCATCTCCCTGCCGACCTTAAAAAGTCACGCCAGCGTCTTGATCTTCTTCCTCACCTTCGTCATTTTGGCAGTCTACCTGCCAAACACCCTCATCCGCCAGACCTACTTCTTTGAAGCCTGGCACAACGTATCCATTGAAGAAAAACTACCTGACTTCCAGCCCCCGCAAGGGCCGTAAGAACACTCCACCGGTAAAGACCAAGGTCTTTACCGGTGTTTTTAGCAGCTACAAACGTGGTTTTGTGGATTCAACCTCTATCGGCCGCTTTATTACATCAACGTCATCACCACTAATTTCTCCTCTACCGAGCGCTTCGCGCCCACCTTCTCCACATGGGGAAGGCACAGAGAGAAAGCCTTCGGGCCGTATACTTTCAATTTAATAAGTGTATCATCGAAAAAGAATTGATTTTTTAGGATTTGAAAAGCATTGGCTTTCCCCGGTGGCAGGCCGGGGAGAGACCTGCTACCATAAGTCAAGGGGTCAACAATAATTTTTTAATTCTTTTGT
>NZ_JAQDBC010000072.1:0-3083 GCF_027681725.1 Caecibacter sp. AF58-12pH5A
AATATGACAGACTCGGAATTAAAGGAATTAGCCAAGCAAAAGAGGATCACCAAAAAGGGAAAATGTAGTCCTACGTCAGATGCTTATCAAGCCCAAAATATATTATGGATCAGGGCAGGTCGACCGTTTGACAGAAAAGAGCAGCCAAATGATGATCCGTGGGGATTAATTGACAGCGAATAGTGGGGGGTAGAGAAATGATTTATTTTGTAAAGGTTGATTTAACAGTATTACTGGCACCCATAGCCCCGCTACCAAAGGACGGTGAATGATATGTGGATAAAGGCGCAAGACGGAAGTCTGATTAACAGCGATAAAATTATTAGCATAAATGTATTTGAAACAAGACTTTTTGCTGTTACTGGGTATGATTCAATGACGCATACAGATATAGTAACCGATTTAGGATATTATGAAAAATCAGACGTAGAAAAGATTAAGGGTATATTATATTGTGCATTGGGTGAACAATATGAGCCATTTACAATGCCGCCTATAGATGGATTGAAAGAATGGAACTCTATCCCAATCAGCAAAGAAGGTGATTAAATGCACTATCTAAATTACACCTTTTGTAATCGTAAAGACTGCCGTAAATACCGTATATGTGGAGTATCCGTAGCGGCAGCTGAGATGTGGAAAAAAGACAGCAAAAGGACGGCTGATGACTCACCAATCCAGAGCGAGCCGATTAATTGTGAAAGATACGAAAAGGGGCCGTGGATATGAAACTTGTAAATAAAGAAGAAAAAGAAAATGAAGAAATAATCTTGCTTCCATGCCCGTTTTGTGGTCATAAGGCTTTTATTGAATATCCAGATAAGGACACCACCATTATTGGATGTACAGAATGTAGCGCATCGGTATTTGGAGAGGAAAAAGAAAAAGTTGTAAATGAATGGAATACACGTATAAAGGATGGGATAGTATGCAGAAATTATCAATCAAAGAGCAGCTGCAATTAGTCAGACATAAATGCCCGGACGTGTGGGATGAATTTATGGATGGCTGCCCTAGTGAATATGGTCTTCCGGAAATCCCATGTATGGATCGTGATTATGCTACGGAATGTAGAGAGTGTTGGAATAAGGCGCTGGAGGATGATAAATAATGGATGACATCAAAGAATGGGTAAAAGTGATAGGAGGAAAAAATCAGAGCATCCCATCTGCCAGCACATCAAGAAAGGAATCACTAGATCACATGACACAAGGAGATAAAAATATGCTGGACGTAAGCATGAATAATATACGTAAATCGATCAATACAGCCTGCCTAATGGGACTTAGGTATGCTGTATTAGATAAGACAGGGATAGACGCTGTGGACGCTGAAATATGCGCCACGGTGGAGGAATCAGGATATAAGATGGCGTCTAATACAAGCAAGATTATTATTCAGTGGTAGGGGAGGACAAGATAATGCTTAATATAAAATTCAGGGTATGGGACAGGACAGTAAAGGTAATGACAAAAGTAAGTCAAATTAATTTTCATAGCGATTATACATACCCACAAGTTTTTTATAGATATAAAGACCCACGCACTGGGAAAGTAATAGATGAGAGGGCGCATTTTGGCTGGGATGATGGATGCGATACCGCAATTTTGATGCAGTATACTGGATTAAAAGACAGTCACGGAAAGGAAATATACGAAGGGGACATATTAAAGGGCATAAATACATATAAAAATAGTGATCATAAACCTTTTAAAGTTGTAGTCACATATGAAGATGGTAGTTTTGTAATGCACTATGTTGATCCAGACATGCCAAATTCATTAGGGGAATATAATCACATGGGCAGTTGGTCTGATTATGTCGTTTTCGAGGTCGTCGGGAATCGGTATGAGAATCCTGATTTGCTGAAGGAGCATGAGGATGATAAATAATGGATGAATTGCCAAAAGATTGTGAGAATTGCCGACACTATGACAAACCTTTAAAATTCAGCCCATGCCCGATGTGTAATTGGCAGGCAGCGACGCCCAGCGCCTGGAACGTCTTATTACAGGCAGGACGAAGGATTGGCGCTTGCGGAAGTATGTGACGGACCACGTGGCCGCCTCGGTCATCGTGACGCTGCACTCACTCCGGCATGATTTCAAATGGGGCGCGAAACGCTTGCAGAATCTACAACGGTATATCCACGACAACATCGACGCCGTCCTAAAGAGCCAGGTCCCTATCTGGGAATTCATGAAATGCCTGCACGTTGAATGTGGGATTGATTACCCGGCCCTGACGGCTTATGAAAAACAGTTCGGCCCAGTTGATATTTACCGCGGGAACCGCGGAGAAAGGTAGAAGAAGATGACAGAAAGGTACATTTTACAATTTCCTCGAGGCGTGGCTGTTTCAATTTTTCCATACGATACAGCTTATCTTAACGACGAAAAATTTTTAGAAGAATTCAAAAGGCAAATCCGGGAGGCTTTTCAGGGATACACAGCAGGCACAAATCCTGACTACATTTTGCAGGACAAAATTATGTTCATCGATTTAATCCGTGAACTGAATTTCGAAGTATCCTCAAGACAAATCTTAAACGAATGTATCCGGAATCAAGTTGACGATGCGGGTGCGTTTGACCTAGAAAATTCTTTCGACACCGACGATTTGGAGCAGTTAATTGATGAAGGCGTCAGCCGATATAGCAGAAGCTGGACCAACTGGAGCCCCGACAAACATGTAAATGCAACAGCTATCATGTTTGTCAGCATCGCTATAAAAGTGGTACTGAACTACATCCCAACACTTAAACCGAAAAAGCCGAATCGAGGTGACGAATGACATGAAATTCGGTAAATTTACGCCGTGGAACGAATGGGAAGACCACCTCAACGGGACGGAATATTACCAGTTCCACTTTAAAAACGGATACGGGGCCAGCGTCATCCGCGGCCCTCACAGCTACGGCGGACCGCAAGGCCTGTATGAGCTTGCCGTACTCCGGAATCGCCAGAACTACTGGGAAATCACGTATGACACACCCGTTACAAGCGACGTCCTGGGGAATCTGGAAGTTGACGACGTCGTGAAGGCGTTGGAAGACATCAGCCACCTGGCCGATGACTACGATT
>NZ_JAQDBC010000073.1:0-2512 GCF_027681725.1 Caecibacter sp. AF58-12pH5A
TATGGGGCATAAAGTAGATTCATGCAATACCGATTTACACAAACTATTTTACACTCCCTGAATATGTGGAATATGGTACAACTAATCCATTAACAATTATGTTGCAACGGAGTGGCTTTTCTCGTGAAACATCCACTTACATAAAGAAAAATAAGGATGAATATGTACATACTATGAACAACGGCGAAAAAAAAATAAGAAAATCACTTTTAGAATGCCAGAATCAAAGCGTGAAAAGAGAAGCATTGGAAATTCAATATAATATGCCAGAATTATTTATAAGTTAAATCCAGTTCATAAAATTTGTTTGTAGAATGGTTGACTTTTTTTGAAACTTATTGAATATATAGACGTGAAAGGGGGATTACGTCATGAGTAATCAATATGAAGCCTACGCGTCTTTGGTGGAAAATGAGATTTGCAGTAAATTCAACGAGAATATTTTATTAAGGAAACAAAATGTACAGGTCAATCGAAAAATACTAAACAGATTAGTGGAAGGTTGGTTTCAAGGAAAAGATATGCTGGTTGTAAAACAAGAAGTAGATGAATTTATTTGTGACATACTTTTGATGCTTACAACGGAAGCAGCTATGGTAGAGGAAAATACAATGAAAGAATGGCTAATAGAAAGGATTTAACATGGTAAAAATACCACATCTTGTACAATATCAAGGAAGCAAACGCAATTTGGCAAATGTCATATCTGGATATTTCCCAAATCATTTTGATAGATTAATTGAACCTTTCAGTGGAACTGCTGCAGTATCTATCTATGCTGCAGCAAATAGATTGTGTGATAAGTTTATTTTCAATGACATAAATAAACCAATAATAGATATGATGAAAGAATGTATTAATGATCCTAATAACCTTGTAAATGGTTATACGGAAATTTGGAATAGACAATTTTTCGATGGCGAAAACAATATTGACTATTATTATAAAATGAGGGAGAAGTTTAATGAAAAAAAATCCATACCAGCGCTGACACTGTTTATTTTAGCTCGAGTAGCTAAGGGCGCAATAAGATATAATTCAAGAGGAGAAATGAACCAAATTTGTGATAAGAGACGGTATGGAACGAAACCGGAAACTATTAGGAAAAATGCAAGAGAAATTTCTGAATTATTAAAAGGAAAGGCTAGTTTATTTTGTAATGACTATCGTGATATTCTTTCGGATGTGCACGAAGGAGATCTGATCTATATGGATCCCCCATATCAAGGGGTATCAAATGGTTTAAGTTCAAGGTATATTCAAAATCTTCCTTTTGATGAATTTGTAAGTTCATTACAAGTTCTAAATGATAAAAATATTAATTTTATTGTTAGTTATGATGGACAAACTAATGACAAAACATTTGGAAAAATACTACCAGAGTCTTTGGGATTACAACATATTTTATTGAATGCTGGTAGAAGCAGTCAAGCAACATTAAATGGTAAAGAAGCAATAACATACGAATCATTGTATGTAAGTAAGAACTTGCGGAGGAATTAATTATGGCAGAAAAACCTGTAAAACTACCGAGTGGTGAAATTATTAGTAAAGAATTTTATGACAAACTGATAAATGCGACCGGTAAACGAGCGCGTTTTGTTATTGACAAAATAATGAATACAGGAACTTGTAGCACCGAAGATTTAAAAAAAGCTGGATATGAACATGCACCGCGTGCAAAACGAGATGTTGTAGAGAAAGGAATTCCTATAGATACATTTAATGGGAAGGATTCAGAAGGACGTCGCATGGCTGTGTATAAATTTGGAAATTGGGAAGAAGCGAAAAAACAAAATTCTATTGCAAAAACTAAAGGAAGGAATAATTTATCGGATAAGCTCAAACAAAAATTAATTAAAGAAAATGGAAGTAAATGTGCTTTGTATGGGGAAAAATTTGATGAATCACTACTTCAAGCTGATCATAGAGTGCCTTTTGAAATAGGTGGTGATCCGGAAGATATGATGGATACATCATATCTTCATGTTACTATCTCCCAGCGCAAATAGGGCGAAAAGCTGGGCATGTGAGCATTGCAAAAATTGGACCATAAAAGATATTGATATGTGTAGACATTGCTACTATGCAAACCCCGAAAATTATGAGCATGTTGCCGGAAATGAAACCAGAAGGGTAGATCTTGAATTTGATGGAAAGGATATCAATATTTACAATTCGATAAAGAAAAATTCCGTAGAAAAGGGAGTTTCGATTCAAGAAGCTTTTAAGGAATATTTCAGAAAGAAAAAATAATGTTCTATTAACAAATGAAGACGGGATATGGGAGTGATTTTATTGGATACTAATTGGTTGCCCGGCTATTTAGCTCATTTAAATCAACCTTATATAAAATCAACAGAAAAATATGTTGTTATAGGTGAAGTAACATCTAAACCTTACAATGGGTATGAAGGGGAAAAGCGGATATATACTGCCTTAGTTCCTTTGGATTATAATGGGCCCCTTGTCAAGACCACGTTCTAAAATTTTAAGAGTGGCAGTAAGCAGA
>NZ_JAQDBC010000074.1:0-2465 GCF_027681725.1 Caecibacter sp. AF58-12pH5A
TTCATGTAGAGTAGGCAAGTGCCGCCGTGCATTGTTTCCAATGTCGGTTTGCACAAGCCTCTCCCCAAACCGTGCTTACACCTCTCGATGTACACGGCTTTCCATTTACACTATGACGAATGATGGATTTTCTTATGGCATTCTTTACAAACAACAAGTGTTTTCCGCTTTCTTGCAATCATCGCCATTTCCCATTGCTCCTTACCTTTGAGGTTTTTCATCTTGTTGATGTGATGAATTTCAAAAGCAATGCCATCACCTTCCGCACCGCATAATTCACATTTACAAGCCTTCAACCTGGCTTCAAGAGAATTTCTTGTGTTGAAATGGATATGGTTCTTCACCGTATCAATGCTTGGTTCGTCAAAGACAGTTCCTCGTTTGAAGTCCGAGAATTTCACAATCATCATGCGCTTTTTCTCTTTCTTCGTTTTATAAGGAATGCCCCACGACTTTCCGCACTTGAATATCCTCTTTATGCCTGATATTCTGGTTTTATGCTTCTTAGCAAGTGTTTTCAGACAGCTGTATTCCATCAGATAAACGAAATACGTCAGCTTTGAGAAATTACTGGCTATGCAGTAATAATTACAGATTCCACGAGTCTGCGAGTTATAGGTATCTACAATTTCAAGGTCAGTAAGACCCGCCATTGAGTTTCTTTGCCATGGGATGAGTTTGCCGTCCTTACCTTGAATGACAATCTCACGGTCGTACATGAACTTCTCAATCCGCTCCATGGGAATAAGCAATTCCACAGAGTTATTAAACGTCCGCTGTAAAACCCCATTGGTTTTCCTTTTGGATTCCTGACATCTGCGCACGTTGATGTCATATCCGAGAAAATGAGCATTGCCGGAACTGTGCGTGATTTTTGTTTTCTCGTCAGACAATTCCAGTTTTAATCTTGTTGCCACAAACAACGTAAGCTCCTGCTTTATACGCTCCGCATCCTCACGGCTTCCGCTGACACCGATAATAAAATCATCAGCATAGCGTACATAGGCGATTTTCTTGTCGGAAGCGTCCTTGTATGGCAATCTGCGCTTTTCCACTTCAAGCTTATGAATCTGTTTTAACAGTTCTTTCTTTTCCGCTTCATCAACGCATTCGCCGTAACGCTTTTGCAATTTGACAATTCCTCTCACCTTTTTGCCGTATGCAGGTGTATAGGCATAATCAGCAGGCGCATTAAATTCTTTCTGCATGGCTTCTACTTTCTTGTCCAACTCATGCAGATATATATTTGCAAGAATCGGGGAAAGAATGCCGCCCTGCGGAGTTCCGCTGTATGTCTTGTGGTACTCCCAATTTTCCATGTAGCCCGCTTTCAGAAACTTTCCTATCAGATTTATGAACTTGCTGTCCTTAATCTTCTCAGAAAGCAGATTCAGCAGAACCGTGTGGTCAATGTTGTCAAAGCATCCCTTAATGTCTCCCTCGACAAACCATTTCGTACTGCGGAAAGAACGGCTGATTTCTTTCAGCGCTGAGTGACAGCTTCTATTCGGTCTGAATCCGTGCGAATGAGTACTGAAAACAGGCTCATAGATTACTTCAAGTATCTGCCGTATCGCATCCTGTATCAGTTTGTCTCTGAATGACGGAATACCTAATGGACGCATTTTTCCGTTGCGCTTAGGAATGTAGACACGTTTTACCGCTTTTGGCTCATAGGTTTGTTTTTTCAGTTCATCAATAATCTGATTCACATATTCCTTTCCAAAACCGTCAGCCGTATCATTGTCCACACCCTCAGTTCCTGCGCCCTTGTTTGCGTAAAGGTTCTTGTATGCGGTCATGTAAATATCCTCTCGCAAAAGATACCTATAGAGCCGCGTGTAGATACCGTCTGAATGCTCTTCAGAATTTCTGTACATTCGTTCTAAAATTTCAGATGTTGGTTTCATTGAGGTTTCTCCTCCCTTTCACCTTTCCTTTTAGAGTTGCATAAGCTGCGTTCCTTCGCCATGTAAGAGCTATTAACTCTCTCGGACTACTACGAACGCTCCGTACCCATGGGCGGTATTCAAGTCCTATAGACTATAGCCTTTCGGCATCCGCCTTTAGGGTATCCCCAGTTAGCGTCATTGCTTGGTATGCTCGAATTATCGGTTCCGCTTTAGACTCTTTAACACAGGTTCTCCTGCTCGTGCCGTGACATTCGCAATCATGCCGCCTTTGAAGGATGTAAAGACAGTCAGTCACGGAATGGGTAACAGGCTAATTTCCCAATTCCCCTCGGAAATGGACACTCAAGTCTCACGTTCAGTAGATACCTTAAACCTCATATCCGATTGTTGTGGCGGTTCAGTCGTACCCTTTAGCCTTTGAGTAACTTACCGCTTTCCTGTCGTGCTATGTTCCCGTATCAGCTTTCACTTTGCGGTAAGACAGGTCAACTCACCCATGATTGTGGGTGGTAGTACCAAACACTACTATCAATGACGCCCATCTGGGCGCAC
>NZ_JAQDBC010000075.1:0-2150 GCF_027681725.1 Caecibacter sp. AF58-12pH5A
ACAAAAGAATTAAAAAATTATTGTTGACCCCTTGACTTATGGTAGCAGGTCTTTCTCCCAGCAGGGAGAAAGCTATTGCTTCATGATTCTGGATTGGAGTAATCGTTTTGTGGATTCAGCCTCTATCGATCGCTTCGCGACCACTTTCTCCATTCTTGGAGAAAGCCTGCTTCATGAATCTGGATTTGAGAAATACGGTTTGTGGATTCAGCCTCTATCGATCGCTTCGCTGCGCTACAGCCTATCCGCGTTAGGGCTACCGGTTTCGACTCTTCCGTCACCTACGGCGACACCTTCCCTCCCAGGGAAGGCACTTGGGGAAAGCCATTGCTTTATGAATCTATTTAGTACAATTCAATTGATATTGATTGTTACTACTAATATTATAGCACGGTTTGGCAAGGTTTCTAGAGGTGGTGTTGGAAATTCTATCGCTTTTTTCTGTACAGTGCTTGACTTTAACGTTAACTTTAATGCTAAAGTCTCATCATACCTATTGATTTTGTAAAGGAGAGATTTTCTATGAATACAGAAATGATGAAGGCTGCTGTGCTTACGGGTCCTGAGACGGTTGTTGTGAAGGATGTGCCTGTGCCTGTTGTTGGGCCTGGGGAGATTGAGGTTCGTGTGTCTGCTTGTGGGATTTGCGGTAGTGATGTGCATTTGTGGAAGGCTGGCAAGGGCTGGGCGAAGGAGGCTTTGCCTGATTTTATCATGGGCCATGAGTTTTGTGGTGTCGTGACGAATCCTGGTACGTCTTCGTTTGTTGTCGGTGACCGCGTGGTGTTTTGGGCTAATTTGTATTGCGGGAAATGCGATATGTGCCAGGCTGGCTTGGAGCATTTGTGCCGCGACGTGAATGGGACGAATTATATCGGTTTCGTCTGCAACGGCGCCTATGCAGAAAAATTTGTCGGCAAGGCTAGTAATGCCTACAAACTGCCTGATACGGTTTCCGATGTAGCTGCCGGCCTCATCGATCCTCTCATGGTAGCCTATCATGCAGTCCGCAAGGCGGGTATCAAGCTGGGCGATAAGGTGCTCGTCATCGGAACGGGGATTATTGGCAACATGATCTGCGAGCTCGCCAAGAAATCCGGTGCTTCTTATGTGGCTATGTCGAAAAATAATGATTTGAAGATCGGCGTGACAAAAAAAGCCGGCTATGCCGACGAGTATTTCGATAGCCGTGAGGCTGATTATGAAGAAGCCATGCGTTCGGCTACGGGTGGAGGTTTTGATATCGCTTTTGAGGTCGTAGGGAGCGAGGCTACGCTGACGACGTGCATCAACGCCGTGAAGCCCGGTGGTACGGTAGTCATGATTGGTAACAGCATGACGGAAACCATTCCCGTGCCCATCAATCGAGCAGTGTTGCAGGAGGTGCGGCTCATTGGCAGCGTTTCCTGTACGCGCAGCGAATTTGAAGGCACCATTGACCTCATTGCTAAGGGCATTATCGATCCGGAGATTTACGTGACAGATATTGTGCCGCTGGAATCGTTACAAGAAACCTTGGAACGCTTGGCATCGGGGACGGATCCAATTTTGAAGGGTGTTGTGAAGTTTTAGTTTTTTTCTGGGGCCTCTCTGCCCCGCAGAGTGGGGACCAGGGTACATTCTAGTGGCCCGTATTTATCTGATTTGATTTTTATACAAAACATTATATTTTTCTATTGGCCCTCTCTCCCCCGCAAAGCGGGTACTCTCCCCGCTTTGCGGGGAAAGCATACGCTTCGTAAATTAAAAACATTCAATGTTTTACATAAAAACAAATAAAAAGTCAAGGATGTATGAAAGGTATGCTTTCCCCTTACTAGGGGAGAGTACCGGTAGCGTCAGCGTTACCGGGGAGAGAGGGTACTTGCAGAAAACGATATTTTATACATATCCTGTTGTAGTTATTATTTCGGCCTCTCTCCCGGCTTCACTCTGTTACATCAACGTTAAGACCACTAATTGGCTGCCTGATTAATCAGGCAGTAGTTACGGCGTAGTGTGCACACAGGCATACTACGCTTCCGGGCGCTTCGCCGTATCGTGCACACGGGCACGATACGCCTTCCCTGCCAGGGAAGGCCATACAGTGGGGAAAGCTATTTTAGGCCTCTCTCCCGGCTTTGCCGTACTAGTACCATAAACATGTAGTG
>NZ_JAQDBC010000076.1:0-1823 GCF_027681725.1 Caecibacter sp. AF58-12pH5A
GGGAGTGTAAAATAGTTTGTGTAAATCGGTATTGCATGAATCTACTTTATGCCCCATACTGGGGTAAACAAAGATAAGGACGGTAACAGAATGGCAAAGTGTAAAACTCCACCAACTACCCCAGGCGAGCAGATTGCTCAGCAAATCCTCAACAACTACGACATCAAGAGCGCGGAAGACGTACAGGACGTCCTGAAGCAGATTTTTGGCCCCATTTTTGAGTCCATGCTCAAAGGTGAGATGGAAAATCATCTCGGCCATAAGAAGCATGAGCGCTCCGAAGACGGTGACAATGTCCGGAACGGCTATTCATCCAAGACGCTCAAGACCTCTCTGGGCGAGGTTCCTATCCGCGTCCCTAGGGATCGCCAGAGTACGTTTGAACCGCAGATCATCAAGAAGCACCAGCGCGACGTTTCGTCCATCGAGGGCAAGGTACTGGCGATGTATGCCCGTGGCATGAGCCAACGCGACATCGCTGCAACCATCGAAGACATCTACGGCTTCCAGATGTCACATGAACAGATCTCCACCATCACAGGCTGCGTCATGGAAGAGGTCGAGGCATGGCGGAATCGTCCGCTCCAGTCGTTCTATCCATTTGCTTTCGTCGACTGCATCTACGTATCGCTGCGCACGGAGTATGGCGTCCAGCAGGTGGCCGTCTATGTCATGCTTGCCTATGACGTCAACGGCTGCAAGGATGTCCTTGGCCTCTGGATCAACGAGACGGAGAGCAAGCATGCCTGGATGCAGATCTTCGACGAGCTGCGGGCTCGCGGCGTTAAGGATCTTGGCATCCTGTCCATGGATGGCGTGAGCGGATTGGAGGAAGGCGCCAAGGCTGTATTCCCGCATGCCACGGTTCAGCGCTGCATCGTACACCTCATCCGCAATTCCATCCGCTACATCCCACGCAAGCAGTGGAGTGCATTCACGAAGCAGCTGAAGCTCATCTATGGTGCCATCAACGTCAAGCAGGCCCGTCAGGAATTCGAGAAGTTCAAGACCGACTGGCAGGCTTATCCAGGCGCGGTCAGCGTATGGGAAAACAATTTCTCACACGTCGAGCAGCTCTATAACTATGGCAGTGCCGTGCGCAAGATCATGTACACGACCAATGCCATCGAGAGCGTCAACTCTAGCTTCCGCAAAGTGACCAAGAAAGGCGCTTTCCCCAACGAGGATGCAGTCTTCAAGATTTTCTACCTACGCATCCAAGAGCTCTATAAAAAATGGAAGGGTCGTCACGTCGCAAACTGGGCGATGGTCCGGAACCAGCTGCTCATGGACGACAGGATGTCTCAGCTTATGCAGCAATACGATGTTGCTTATTGAATCGATTTACACAAAACTCTTGACACACCCTAATATTGATAATATTTAACGTTGCCTATGGTATGTAGTAGTAATTAGGCATATGCTTAATCATTCTACTAATCTGCAAGGAGTTCACATTGCACTAATATAACTAATAAACAAAAAAATCTTCAAAACACTATCCTGATGCACGCCACCACTCAAACATTGTTTGCTAATAAAACTCATTAATGCGGTCATATAAAATAATAAATTATGACCTATTTCATTTCGCATGAGAATTACATAGTTAAACGCCGGTTCAATTATTGTTGAATTCTCAGCCATCGGTAATACTTATATTATAAGACCTAGATAACTTCGCTTTAATCAGTTGATTGATAGCATTTGAGGCACTCGACGAAAATCTAGATCATGGAATATTACCCTAATATTCACATGTGAGGGGAGTGTAAAATAGTTTGTGTAAATCGGTATTGCATGAATCTACTTTATGCCCCATA
>NZ_JAQDBC010000077.1:0-1818 GCF_027681725.1 Caecibacter sp. AF58-12pH5A
CAACGTTGCCATAATCAGCTGATACGACGGCTTGTTGATTAATGGCAACCGTTTCCGGAATGGTAACGGCTTGCTGGCAACGTTGAATATGCCGAGTTCCGTATCTGAGAAATTACGAAGACTGGCCGTCTTCCCTGAGCCGCTTGCTCCCAGGATTAATACAGGAATACCCATATGTATCGCGCTCCTTTTATTTAATCTGAATATTTTCTTTTTCGACTAATTCGGCCCCAGGAATTTCGACGCCGGATTTAAGTGCCCGACTGATACCAGCTTTATCGATTTTATCCGGCTGCGGAATCCGGTAGATATCCGGGACGGCTTTATCGTCCGTGATTTCCACGGCTTTCGATTTACGCCATGTAATCGCGTATTGGACGTCTTTAATCTTCTGCCCTTGCAATGGTGTCACTTAACAGATTCTTCAACGTCTGAGCCTTGTTTTCGGCTGTTTTTCGGCGGATATGGAATGCTTTTTCTTCGGCTTCGAGCGCCTTCGTTTCGGCTTCAAGGTCTTTGTACCAGAGCGCGATATTTTTAATCTTTTCCGAGCGTTCCATCTGTAAATCTTTCAGTGCCTGTATATCGATAACTTCGCCTGTAAGCGTATCGACGGCAGACTGTTCATCGATTTTCACGCAATTGCGGATTCTTTCATTAATTTCGTATAATCTCATTTCACATTCCTCATTTCGTAGGCAAGCGAATTAAGCCGGTCGATAATAAACAGTAATAAATCGATATCTTCTATACCGGCGTTGATGAGTTTCAGCGCTAGCGTTTTCATTTCGGCATGGATGATTTCTTCTCGTGTCATTATCTATTCACTCCTTTTACACTGTAATAAATCGCTAATAATTCCGGCCAGTTTTCAGCGATCGGGATACCGTTCCGGGCGGCATATTCGTATTCCGTCCGGCATCCGATGGACCGTTCCCAGTTACCCGCCATTAATACGGCATCGCAATGGCTTTCGAGTTCGACCAATAATTGCAGGTCTTTGCTGTATCGTTCGCCGTTATAATCACGGCAGGTCACACATAGCGCCTGGATAAACAATACATCCGGCAATGCTTCCGCGTTATTCTTACAAATCCGGCGGATGTCGTCTTCCGCCTGTTTACTGCCCCCGTAGGGATGAGATACATACACAATCATTCTTTTTTGCCTCCTCCTAAAAAATCGAACAGCGTCGGCGCTGTCTGTTGAGCTTCCTCTGTCTTCAGATATGCTACGCCATCGCGGAAATATTCATAATTGTTGTAAAATTTGTCTGACTTCTAGGACCAGGCTGGTAAACGCTGAATCGGATAATGTTTTTGTTTCCAGCCGATTCATGCAAAGGTCTAGAAGACGTTCGTAATATTCTTCTTTGAGTGCAAATCGTTCCTGCTGTTCCACGGCTTCTTCTTCTGGCGGCTGGAATAGAAACTTCTTGTTGCAAGTGACCTTATCGCCGTCAACAGTGATTAGTCCCTTGCGTTTAAGCCGATATTTTGTTACTTCTACGTGATTTGTAGGCCAGCCCAGTAGATCAGCGGCTTCTTGATTCTTTAATTTACCATTCTTTTGATATAACAGGTATAATTCCCGTTCAGCCCTTGCCATAACTATGCTCCTTTGCTAAAATAGACATGATATATATTCTTTGCCTTTGCCGTTTTCCAGTTCCGGCTGGTGAACGGCTTTTTCTGTATCACCATACAATCAGATGGTTTACGACCATGATGTAAAGCACCAGCAGGATCATGACGAGCATCCCGCCGAGGAACAAGCATCCGGCTATAGCGGTATCCGCTTCATCCTGCAGGGAAACGA
>NZ_JAQDBC010000078.1:0-1809 GCF_027681725.1 Caecibacter sp. AF58-12pH5A
CTGTCTGATCTATGGTCCATTTTTCTCTTTCCCATTTGTTGCTGATGATGGTTTGGCCTGCGATTCGGTATTCTGCTTCTAGTTTTTTCTCCCGTTCCACAGTGGATGGTAAAAAGCTAAGAATTGCGCTGATAACGAAGCTAAGTATTCCTAAGCATAGTAATAGCAATAGGGCATTTTTCTTTGAACGCAATCTTGTCATGATGTTTCTCCGTTTTATGGCGTAAACCTGGTCGTTCGGCGTCTTGCCGCCCTCATAGGCTTCTAAGGCCTGCAGTGTCTTATTATCTCTCGTCTGGGCCGTGCGGATGGTGCCGTGTGCGCCTTCCACAACCTCGATGACCGGGCTGCGCAGACTAATGGTAAGCCCCGACGTGGATTCTTCATGAGTCTGTCGTTCATAGGCTTCGTTCTGCTTGCCGTCAAGAATACTATCCTGCGCGGCAATGGTTACGCCTGTCTTACCGATAATATCTGTCGTCGTCAGGTGCGCCGTATCGCCGGCGGCAATCGTCACGCCACCTGCGAAAGAACAAATGATCGTCCCCGTCTGCGTCTTGAACTCGCCATCGTAATTATCCTGCATCTTCTGCGTACCGATCATAATGCCAAGGCCTTCGCCCAGTACGCCTGAAGACTGGACCTTCGTATAAGCCGTTTATCATACTGCATATCCGATGTCGTCGTCACGTTGCGCCCTGCCGCAACGGTTACGTCATACTGCCCGGCGACGGTAGTAGCCGTCATATTCACATCCTGTACGGCGCCCAGTTGTACCGATTTTCCCGTAGCCGTCGTGCTGAGGACCGTCTGATGGCCGTCATGAGAGAGCAAGAGCATCGTGTTTGACAGCAATTTCTATTCCATATTTTATGTTATATTAAATTAATAAAATTTCTTACCAGAAGTAACTATAAGCAAAAACATACTCATCATACTATTCTAAGTACTATTGGTTGCTCAATTTTGTCAATTCCATCTACCCCTTCTCCCCATATGAATTCAGTTTCCTCCCTGTAAGTATGAAACCGCAAATTTAAAAAGAATGGATCTTCTGTAATTGATAAATATAAACAGAACATCTTATCAGGAAAAAGCTCTTTTAACTTATTTCCCCATATTTCCAATACATTCATTGCAACTGACAACATAATTTTTTGTTCTTCATTACTGTATGTTTCTTTATAATAAAAATCGTTTACAGATAAATCATTAATACACCATTCATACCCAGTTTTATCTTTATGAAACTTTAAAATCCGTTCCCAATCAGAATCTGAAAATTTTTTCATTTTTTCTAAATCATTTTTCTTTCTAAAAAGAAAAATACAATCATTTATAGTATAAAACTCTCTATAAATTAATGGATAAAAAGATGAGCTTTGATCTACTATCATTGAAGACTCTATTTTAAAGCTGTATAACCATTTACTCATTTTATCATTATAAACATACACATTATCACACTCCCAAATAATATTTTGCTTTTTCAATTGCTTTTTTTATTTCAGGGTCATTTAGCTTCTTTTGAACTCGAGGTGGTGCTACATTACCATCCAAATCATAAAAGTTGTTTTTAGTACGTAGCCGCGTAGCGGCTTTCCCTCCAGGCTATCGGGATAGGTATTGGTTTTCAGTCTGTTTCAGCTTTACTTGTTTTATGATCTGACGAATAAAATACAAAAAACTCTGGCAGACCATGGTGTGATCTGCTAGAGCTGGTAAATAGGTCTACGCCTGAAAGTACCGATTGGTCAACAACAATACTATCATTCTGACTTTTTAGCTACATAGCGGTTCCATTTGCTC
>NZ_JAQDBC010000079.1:0-1725 GCF_027681725.1 Caecibacter sp. AF58-12pH5A
AGGCTATGTCACAACAAACAGTTGATAAATAGCCATTTTTATAGGGGAGTATCAGAACTCCCCTACAAACTGTTATTTGCAGTTATCTATACTCATTTGGAATTTCGATATGAAGTGTCTCACACAATAACTTCACATCATGTGCATCATTTTCATCAAACTCGTATCCCAGATGGAACATTACTTGACTATATGGTTCAATACAGGAAACCTCTATTTCCTCAATTCTTCCTTTACCCGAAAAAGTTTCTACCGGAAAACAATCCCCATCATAAAGAATTTCACCTTCGTCCGTATATTCAAAACAATGCAAATCAATAATTCTGTTTTTCAAATCTTCCCATACAGTATGGTTCAATGTTGTATATTCCATCTTAATCTCATAAAAGCCATTAGCTTTCATTATTTCTATAAAGTTCTGATAATCGTTCTTTTCTACAAAAATGTCAATATCATTATGGGCTCTTGACTGATATCCAAGAAGAGCATCTACACCCCAGCCACCATCAAGAAAGACTTTAATCTCCGCATCTATTGCAAATTGAAGAATCTGTTTTACATCTGTTATATTGACCATCTTATCATCTCCACAAATTCTAATTAGGCGACCAGAGGAACTGCTGGTCTGTTTGATAAATCTCTGCATTTAGCAGTTTTCAATGTTGCCAAAACGAAAGTTAAGAAGATGTTCCTTTTCTCCATGTCGCTTTCTTTGGCGTAATTTACAAGGTTATTCCACACAAGATAGTTGTTCAGATACTTGGTAGAAACACCGTTAAAGCCACGCATAAACCTCTTTAGCTGGCTATGGTAGCTATTGATATGTTGGATATTATAAATGCCTTTCTTGGCTTTGCCAGTCTTTAACTGCACAAGGTCAATGCCATTGGCATTTGTAAATCTCACATAGGAGTTCATCTTGTCCGTAACAAGAGTGGAATTGGTCTTAATCCTACCATCATAAATATGATGTAAATCTCTTGTAGAAACTCTACCAGTATTCGTAATCTTGGAGATAGACAAGCCATTCCTATTAACCGCACAAGGAACACATACCTTTTCTTGGGACAAGCCTCTGATATGTGTAGAATGACCACGCTTATGAGCCTTGCGTGGCATAGCAAATGTCTTACTCTTGCTATGATTGCCCTTGTACGAGATGGCGAAAAAAGTTTCGTCAGCCTCAATAATGCCGTCAAGGGTAACATCGTCTGCCATATTCTGAAGTGCATCCAAAATCTTGTGTCTCCAAAGGAATGCGGTGTTTCTGTGAATCCCACAAGCAACAGCAGTCTTACGAATGGATAAGCCATTCATCATACAATCAATGTACTGCTCCCACACGGACAAGTCTTTTCTTGTACCAGACACAATGGAGTTCGTAGCAATCACGAAGGACTTGCCACAATCCTTACATACATATCGCTGTGTGCCATCTTTACGATGACCATTGCGAACCACATGGATACAGCCACAAAGAGGGCATACACGACCATTTGCAAAGCGTTCCTTTGCTACGAAATCTTCAATATTCAAAGACTTTACAAAGGCAGGACTTAAAAGCATTGTTTTAAGGCTTTCCTGCTCTGCGACAGTCAACTTACCGATAATATCTAATGCGTCTTTGATAGTAGGCATATCCAATTACCTCCTTCGGTGGTACTGTTTCTTACTATTATTATACGCTATTTCTCGTCAAAATCAACCATTTGTTGTGACAGAGCC
>NZ_JAQDBC010000008.1:0-1524 GCF_027681725.1 Caecibacter sp. AF58-12pH5A
TGTAAAATGAAGTGTGTAAGTTACCGGTAACCAATTTACTAACTTACGCACTTCATTTTTTTGTCGAGGTGCGGTACACTATCAGAAAGCAGGTTGAAAGGAATTGAGTACAGCACTGATGAAGAAACGTAGAAACCCGAGTGAGAAAGGCCAGGCAATCGCCAAGCTCATCATGGAACAATACCAGCCGAAGACGCAGGAAGACATGCAGATAGCGCTGAAGGACGTGTTCGGTCCTATCTTCGAAGCTATGCTGCAGGGCGAGATAGATAACCATCTCGGGTATAGCTCCAATGATCATAGCAAGAAGGAAACCTCCAACCGTCGGAATGGCTATACGGAGAAAACCATCCAGACTTCGGTCGGCGAGGTCCCCATCCGCGTCCCACGGGACCGCGAATCTACCTTCGAGCCCCAGGTAGTCCCCAAACGCACCAAGGATGTCACAGGGATCGAGAGCAAGGTACTGGCCATGTATGCACGCGGCATGAGCCAGCGGGATATTGCCAAGACGATTGATGACATCTATGGATTCGAGCTGTCCGCAGAGAGCATCTCGAACATCACAGACCGAGTGATGGACGAAGTCCAGCATTGGCAGACACGTCCTCTGAACCCCTTCTACCCCTTCTTGTTCGTAGACTGCCTGTACGTCTCTGTACGCAAGGATTATGAGACCAAGAACCACGCTGTCTACGTCATCCTCGGCTATGACATCAATGGCTCGAAGGATGTCCTGGGCCTTTGGATGAACGAGACGGAGGGCAAACATAACTGGATGCAGATATTCGATGAGCTGAAGGCCCGTGGCGTTGAAGATGTCGGATTCATCTGCATGGATGGTGTCTCCGGTTTGGAAGAGGGAGCAAAGTCCATCTTCCCCCAGGTGGTCGTGCAGCGCTGCATCGTCCATCTGATCCGCAACTCCATCAAGTACATCCCATCCAAGGATTACAAGGCCTACACGACCCAGCTCAGGAAGGTCTATGGAGCCGTGAACCTGAAGAGTGCTGAGGCCGAATTCGAGCGGTTCAAGCAGGCCTGGAGCCAGTACCCCGGTGCGGTAGAAACATGGAAGCGGAACTGGCAGCATGTCCAGCAACTATTCAACTATGGCAGTGCCGTAAGGAAGGTGATGTATACCACCAATGCGATAGAGAGCGTGAATTCCAGCTTCCGAAAAGTCACCAAGAAGGGCTCGTTCTCCAGCGAGGAATCTGTCTTCAAGGTTCTCTATCTCAGGGTAAAGGAACTCTATGCCAAGTGGGAAGGGCATCATATCCAGAACTGGGCGATGGTCAGAAACCAGTTGGCTATGGATGATAAGCTGCAAGCTCGTATCCTGAAATACGAGAAATTTTAAAGCCAGCAATCACTGGTAACGCATCTTCTTTTATGATACCTAAAAAAACTTACACACTTAACTTGACAAACCCAGAAAAGCAGTTTTTATGGGGAAAGGGGTTTTATGCCTATTTTGCAGTAATTTCCTGCTTATTACCTCAAGATGCAAATAAAAAGAGG